>VAZH01000646.1 GCA_005884465.1 Alphaproteobacteria bacterium
AACCGCCTCAATTGGCCACGACACAGCCGCCCAAACGGCTAGGTGTGGGTTCTTGCAACGGTTTCGGGCGCTCCCGTTCAGAAAGGGTTTTCCGCAATGAATTTCCGTATCTTGGCTGCGTCGGTCTGGCCGCGTGGGCGGGTTTTCGCCCTGTTGGCCGCGGCGGCATTGACGCCCGTTCTGCTTGCTCCCGACGCGCAGGCCCAGACGCAAGCGCCTGCTCCGGCACCCGCTGCCCCCGCGCC
>VAZH01000647.1 GCA_005884465.1 Alphaproteobacteria bacterium
GGATGGACGCATCGAGTCCGGCCAGCCCGTGATCGCGGCCGTCATCATCGAGCCCGAAGGCGAGCCGAAGAAGATCCTGCGTGTCACGCTGCCGCTCGGCATGCAGCTGATTCACGGCACCCGCGTGATCGTCGACAGCAACCAGCCGCAGCAGAGCCCCTATGTGATCTGCTTTGCCAATGGCTGTATGTCGGACTATGAAGCGACCCCGGAACTGCTTGCCAACATGAAGAAGGGCCAGAATTTGGTGGTGCAGGCGATCAACTCGAATGGCGCGCCGCTCACGCTGCCGCTGCCGCTGGCCGAATTCGCCAAGGCCTATGACGGCCCGCCGACCGATCCCAAGCAATTCGAGGAAACCCAGAAAAAGCTGCAGGAAGAGCTACAGAAACGCGCTGAGGAAGCGCGCAAGAAGCTTGAGGCCAACCCGCCTGCCGGCACGCCTGCGGCCGCTCCGGCCAATCCGGCAGCGAAGTAGGACCGCTCTACGGCAAAAAGAAAGGGCGCTCGATCGAGCGTCCTTTTTCTTTGTTCACTGGTCACAATTGCGAGCCAACGGGTCGCGCGAATGCGCGCCCGATGACAGGCTCCGCGAAGCAATCCAAACTTTCGGTGCGGGCCAATGGATTGCTTCGTCGCTTTGCTACTCGCAATGACGAGCAACACGGATCAAATTGATCAAATCAATTCAGCGACGGATTGCGCGGGCGGTAGCTGCCAGACTTGTCCTTCACGAAAATCTCGGCGACTTGCGAATGCCGGATCGGTTCGCCGGAATTGTCGGGCAAAAGGTTCTGCTCGGAAACGTAGGCGACGTATTCCGATTCCGAATTCTCGGCGAGCAGATGATAGAACGGCTGATCCTTGTGAGGCCGGACGTCCTCGGGGATCGACAACCACCATTCCTCGGTATTGTTGAATTCCGGATCGATATCGAAGATGACGCCCCGGAACGAAAAGATCCGGTGGCGGACGATCTGTCCGATCTGAAATTTGGCGGTCCGCGTTTTTATCATACCTCGTCGAATAGACCATGATTGTGGCCGATGCTAGAGGCAAACGGCCGAATTAACCTTGGCCCTGGCCACTCCGTCCAGGATGTCGATGGGGGGCCATTTACGATGAAAAAGACATTGCCCTCATGGTCGACATCCCCAATCCCGCGCTGCCGTATTTTGGCCTGATCTTCATCGGCTTCGCCTGTGGCAAGGCCAAAGGCCTCCCCGAGCAGGGCTTGGCGTGGATGAACTTCTTCCTGCTTTATGTTTCGCTGCCCGCTTTGCTGTTCGGAATCATGATGTGGTTCATCCAGACCGGCCGGCTGGGGTTTCCGTAAGACCTAAATAATCCGCCGCCCCGGCCGCCACGAAGGCGCCAGGCCCTCGCGCATCGCCAGACGGCGAAGCGGCCCGATCGAACCGATCAGATGCAGGCCGGCCGCGCGCAAGCTTTGCATCGGAAGAAAATCACTCAGCAGCGAGCGGTTCGCCATGTCGATGACGAAGGTCCGGCTCAAAACATCGGCGCGCCGCGCCGAATCGTAACGCGTGAGCACTTGGGGCGAGCCGGGGTCTTCGCCCGACGCCATCGCGCGCCCTACGATATCGGCGAGATCGGCGGCATCGCGCAATCCCATGTTCAGGCCTTGCGCGCCGATCGGCGGCACCACATGCGCGGCCTCGCCGACCAGTGCGACGCGAGCTTTCGCGAATTGCCGCGGCTGCTCGATGGCGAGCGGAAACAGGTGGCGTCCCGGCTCGACCTTGACGCGGCCGAGAATGGAATGCGATTGCCTCTCCGCGGCCTCGGACAGTTCGTCGTCGCTC
>VAZH01000126.1 GCA_005884465.1 Alphaproteobacteria bacterium
GCGATCCTCACCTGCATCTATCTCAACGACGCCATTCATCCGGGACACTAAACGGTCCCGGGAATTCCCACCCACCCTTCGTCTTTCTTTCCTCAAGGAGCTAAAAATGGAACCGGCAGCAGCAAAACTTATCGGCGCGGGCATCGCGTGCATCGGCATGGGCGGTGCGGGCGTCGGCGTGGGCGTCATCTTCGGCAACTACCTCGCCGCCGCGGTGCGCAATCCGTCCGCCGCCCAGGGCCAGTTCGGCAACCTGATCTTCGGCTTCGCCGTGACCGAAGCGCTCGGCATCTTCTCGCTGCTGATCGCGTTGCTCCTGCTGTTCGTTCCGCTCTGAGCGGCACCCCTTCGCGCCGCCGCTTCCGGGGGACGCGCATGACAGCAACAGGAGAACTCCATGGCTGAGAGTCATGGCGAAGCAAAAGGCCAGAAGACCGGCGCTCACACCGAAGCCGATGGCGGTCACGGCGGAGCATTTCCTCCGTTCGATTCCTCCACCTTCGCTTCGCAACTGGTGTCGCTGGTGATCGCCTTCGTCGCGCTCTACCTGATCGTGTCGCGTATCGCGCTGCCGCGGGTCGGCAGCGTGATCGATGCACGCCAGAACGTGATCGAAGGGGATCTGGCCGAGGCGCAGAAGCTGAAGGACGAATCCGACGCTGCGCTGAAGGCCTATGAAAACGAACTGGCTGCGGCGCGTGCCCGCGCGCACGCGATCAGCGCCGAGACCCGCGAAAAGCTCAACGCGGCCTCCGAGGCCGAGCGCAAGACGCTGGAAGAGCGTTTGACGCACAAGCTCATCGAGGCCGAAAAGACCATCGCTGCGACGCGCGAGGCGGCGATGAGCAACGTCCGCAGCATTGCCGCGGAGGCGGCCGCCGCGATCGTGCAGCGGCTCACCGGCGTGTTGCCCGACGGCAAGACGACTGAGCGCGCCGTTGACACCTCCTTGAAGGGATAGTGCCGATGTTCTTCGAACCGGAATTCTGGGTCGCCGTCGCGTTCGTTATCCTGATGGGCCTGTTCGCCTATTTAGGCGTCCATCGCACCGTGCTGCAGACGCTGGATCGTCGCAGCGAGCGCATCAAGGCCGAACTCGACGATGCGCGCCGCCTCAAGGAAGAGGCTGCCAAGGTGCTCGCGGAATATGAGGCGCGTCGCGCCAGCGCGGAACGCGAGGCCGAGGACATCATTGCCAACGCAAGAGCCGAAGCCGAGCGCATTGCCGGCGAAGCCAAGGCCAAGATCGAGGATTTTGTCGCGCGGCGCACCAAGACCGCCGAGGGCAAGATCGCGCTGGCCGAAGCCCAGGCGCTGGCCGATGTCCGCGCGGCCGCCGCCGACGCCGCGGTCGCTGCCGCTTCCACCATCCTGTCGCAATCGGTGAAGGGCGAGATCGCCGACGAGCTCCTGGCCAAAGGCATCGCGGAAGTCCGCGCGAAGCTGAACTGAGGCCTTCCGTCATGTCCGGTGACAAGCTCCAGCGGGGCATCCAGTACGCCTCGGTTTCTCGAATCAATCGCTGACGCCTGTGATTACTGGATCACCCGCCTTCGCGGGTGATGACAACTACCTTTCGCCATCTACTTCTTCTTCGCCGCTTTCGGCTTGGGCTCCGGTTTCAGCGCCTGCGGATCGAAGCCGATATAGAAGATGTAGGAATCGCCGGCCGCGCCAAGCGGCACCGGATAAACCATGTCCTCGGCAACCAGGGCAAACGGGACGTTGCCGTCCTCCGACATCGATACCGTCGTCCGGTAGACTTTGGTGGCGATCGTCTTCTCCTGCACGCCGCCTTGCACCACCGCGACGCGAAGCGGGATTTCGACCGTGGAAGGGGCGCCCGCCGGACCGGCAATGACGCGGCCTTGAATGCCGATCCGCGCGGTGATCTGGTCACCGTTCTTCGTACAATCGCGCGCGGTTCGCGTGATTGTGGCCTGAACCCGCAGATCGTTGCCGACCGGCTGCTTGCCCGGCGCGGCCACCGCATAGGTAGACGCGCCGGCGCGAATGCTGACCGGGGGACAGGTCAGGTCGGTCTCGCCTTCGGGAGCCGCCTCGGCGGGTTGTTCCGGCCTGACGCCAAAAAGACTCTTGAAGCGATCGCCAAGCGACTGCGAGGACGCCGGCGCGGCAAACATGCCGAAACCTGTTGCGAATGCGACCGCGGCCAAAATCGCGATCCTGCGACACCTGCCAAACCCGGCAGCCCCCATGATCACATACTTGTCACCCATTCGACGTCCTTGGCATCCCCGGGTCATCCGACCCTCATCCCCTTGGGGCCGCGTTATAACAGCGCAATGGCGGCGAACCCAAGGCGCAGGAAAACGCAGTGTTAGCCGCGAAAATCCTCATGCAGCAGGCCGAACAGCAGATGGTCCTGCCAGACGCCGTTGATGCAGAGATAGCGCCGCGCCAGGCCCTCGCGGCTGAAGCCGCATTTTTCCAGCACCCGGATCGACGCCGTATTGGAGGGGATGCAGGCGGCCTCGATGCGGTGAAGATTGAGCTCGCCGAACAGCGACGGCAGCAATACGCGCAGCGCCGACGTCATGTAGCCGCGATGCGCATGCGGCTCTCCGACCCAGTACCCGATGGTGCCGGCCTGCACGATGCCGCGGCGGACGTTCGCCAGCGTGATGCCGCCGATCATCGCGCCATCCGATTCGCGGAATACGATGAACGGATAGGATCTGTCGGCGGCGATGTCTTCGGCATAGCGGCGCAACCGCCGCCGGAAGCCGGCGCGGCTCAGGTCGTCCGATGGCCAGATCGGCTCCCATGGCGTCAGGTATTCCCGGCTGGATTCGCGCAAATGCGCCCATTGCAGAAAATCGGCCATCTGCGGGGCGCGCAGCAAAAGGCCATGGCCGCGCGGGGCAAGCGCGGCCGGCCCGCTGGATGGCAATCGAAACAGGGCCATGTGCAATACTCCCTGATGCCCGAACCCGCTTCAGTGCGCCGCAGTCCTCAATGAAGGCGCGCCTTGACCTTCGCCCGGGTCAATCCTTCCGCAAAAGCCACCGCCGTGTCCAGACCCCTTCCGCTGCCAAGGGCAACCACCGCGGGGCGGCTGCGCGACAACAGCCCCCGCGCCGCGTTCCGGGTCGATTCCACGCTGACCGCATCGATCCTGGCGACCAGCTCTTCCACCGTCAGCGGGCGCCCATAGGCCAGCACGTGACGCGCCAGCTGTTCGGCGCGCGAACTGCAGCTTTCCAGCGCCATCAACAGCCCGGCCTTCATCTGCGCCTTGGCGCGCGCAATCTCGGCCTCGGTCAACGTCTCGACGGCGTCGTTGATGACATCGACGATCACCTCCATCATTTCGGGCGCATCGCCCGGGTCGGTGCCGGTATAGAGCCCGAAGAACCCAGTGTCGGTGTAGGGCGCATGAAAGGCGTAGATCGAGTAGCACAATCCGCGCTTCTCACGCACTTCCTGGAACAGCCGCGACGACATCCCGCCGCCGAGCGTGTTGGTGAAAACCTGCAAGGAGAACAGCGACAGGTCGGTTTGCGGCACCCCCTCAAGCGCCAGGGTCAGATGCGCCTGTTCGAGCTCGCGATGCACCACGCGGGAGCCGCCCTTGCCGAACATCGCGGCTTGTGGCTTCGGTGCAGGCGTAGCATCGAAGCTTGCGAACCGCCGCGTCACTTCCTCGACGACGCGCTTGTGATCGACCGCGCCGGCCGCCGCCACCACCATGTCCGGGCCGCGGTAATGGGTGGCGAGATAGCCGCGCAGCATGTCGCGGTCAAATCTCTTCAGCGTCTTTGCCGTCCCCAGCAACGAGCGCCCCATCGGCTGATCCGGATAACACAGCTCGTTGAGATGTTCGAACACCACGTCGTCGGGCGTATCCTGCGCCGCGCCGATCTCCTGCACGATGACGCTCTTTTCGCGCTCCAGCTCGTCCGGCACGAAGGACGGATTGGCGAGAATGTCGGAGAGCACGTCGAGCGCCAGCGGCACGTCGGCCTTCATCACCCGCGCATAATAGGCGGTGGTTTCGGTCGAGGTGCCGGCGTTGAGGTCGCCGCCGACCGCCTCGATCTCCTCGACGATTTCGCGCGAGGTGCGCCGCGTGGTTCCCTTGAAAGCCATGTGTTCGAGCAAATGTGAGATGCCGTGCTCGTTCGGCTTTTCGTCGCGGCCGCCGACGCCGGCCCACACCCCGAGCGCCGCGGTTTCGAGATGCGGCATGCTGTCGGTGATGACGGTGAGGCCGGAGGGCAGCTTGCTGACATCGACGCTCATCCGGCAACTCCTTGCTTCGCGGCCCGGCTGACCGAGCGCACGAATCGCTCGACTTCGACCTGATCGTTGTTCATGACCTTGATGTGCTCGGGCCTGGTCGTCAGCTCCTCGAGCCAGGCCGGCAGCTCGGGGCGTACGCCGCAGGCGGCCTTTACCGCATCGGGAAATTTAGCGGCATGCGCTGTTGACAGCACGATGTTGGGAATCTTCGAATCCGAAATGTCGCGATCCGCCACCGCCAGCGCCACCGCGGTATGCGGATCGACGAGATCGCCGGCCTCGCGCCAGGCGGCGCGGATCGCAGCACTGGTTTCGGTCTCATCCGCCCGCCCGGCGTCGAATTCCTCGCGGATCGCCGCCAGCACCGCGTCGGGCAGCACGAAGCGTCCGGACTGTTTCAGCGACTCCATCAGCCGGCGAACGGTGCCGGCGTCGCGGCGGCTCGCCTCGAACAATAGCCGCTCGAAATTCGACGAGACCTGGATATCCATCGACGGTGACGCGGTGGCGTGAACTTCGCGCACTTCGTAGATGCCGGTTTTAAGCGTGCGCGGCAGGATGTCGTTGACATTGGCGGCGATCCGCAGCCACCGGATCGGCAGCCCCATGCGCTTGGCGACGAAGCCCGCAAAAATATCGCCGAAATTCCCCGTCGGCACTGTGAAGTCCACCGTCCGCGCCGGCGCGCCAAGCGCGACCGCCGACGTAAAATAATACACCACCTGGGCCACGATCCGCGCCCAATTGATCGAATTGACGCCTGAGAGCGAGACCTCGTCGCGAAAATCGTGATGATTGAAGAGCCCCTTCACAATCGCCTGGCAATCATCAAAAGTGCCTTCGATGGCGAGCGCGTGAACGTTGGCTGCGCCCGTAGTCGTCATCATCCGCCGCTGCACGTCGGAAATCCGGCCGTTCGGAAACAGCACGATCAGATCGACATTGTCGAGACCTGCAAAGGCATCGACCGCGGCGCCCCCGGTATCGCCTGATGTCGCGACCACAATGGTGGTGTGCCTGGCGCGCTGCGCCAGCACATGGTCCATCAGCCGCGAGATCAGCTGCATCGCCACGTCCTTGAAGGCCAGGGTCGGGCCGTGAAACAGCTCGAGCAGGAATTGATGGGGACCGATCTGGCGGAGCGGAACCACCGCGGGGTGGCGGAAGGTGGCGTAGGCTTCATTGGCCATGCGGCCGAGATCGGCATCGGCAATCTCGTCGCCGACAAACGGGCGGATCACATCGACGGCGACTTCCCAATACGGCCGGCCGAAAAATCCGGCGATGGTTTCGGGCGAAAGCTGCGGCCAGGTTTCGGGCACATAGAGGCCGCCGTCGCGGGCGAGCCCGGTCAGCATCACGTCGCAAAAGCTTAAGGTGGGGGCCTCCCCCCGCGTCGAGATGTACCGCGTCAAACCGCCCTCCAAAGGCTTGGGCTGCGGCCTAAGCCTTTGATATTGATAGATAATCCAAGTATGCCGATGGCAAAGCCGCGCGGCACCATAAAGCGTTTTCGGGACAATGGGAAATGCCGCTACGGCCAAAAAGATCATGATGCGTGGCGCTCTATCCCTGTGCACGCGCCAATTTCAGATGCGAGTCCGCGCCGCCCGCGGCGCGATGCGCCCGAGCTTTGCAAAAAACCGTTCGCCCAGGAAAATAGGCAGCGTGTACTCAATGGCGCGCATTCCGTGCTCAAATTCGCACCGCAATCCACCCGCGGTGAAGGCCGGGTACTCCATGTCGGGGGCCCGCGCGGTTCAACGCTTCTGGTACGGGTGGAAGATGTGGTCCTTCGCCTTCACGGCCACATGGCACGCGTGTCTGCAGTCTGAGGGGCTGGGATCGGCCGCGAACTTGTCGGATGCGGCTTCGTAGTTGAACAGCGCGTATCCCCATCCGCCGCTTTTCGGAAATCTCTTGCTGTCCTTTTCGATGACGAAAGCCTGCGTGAAGACGTCTGGCACATCCACGACGAATGGGGCCTCCGTGCTCTTCTTCGGCTTCCACTGGAGCTTCACGATCTTGGAACCATCCGGGAAAGGCTGGCCGTTGTCCGGAACGCCGGCCTTGTACGCCTCGATCATGGTCGGATTGGCGACGATCACCTTGAGAACTTCGTCGGTCCGGGCGGAAGAGACCACCGCCCAGTCCTCGTATCCCTTGAAGTCGGAGAACGCGATTCCGCTTGGCGATGTCAGCGAGTACTTGTCCTGCGCGTAAACGGCCATGCCGCCCAGGACGGCGAACACTGCCGTTGCAATCGCAATCGTGAGCTTACTTTTGCGCTTCATGGCTGATCCCTTTTAATGGTCGTGGACGAGCTTATTTTCCCGGCGATTTGAACGTCACGGTCTGTGCAGTGAGGACGCATCTTTCGGGATCCACCGCCTCGATCAGCACCTTGTGCTCTCCGGTGCGTCCGTTAGGTGCCATGAGCAGCCGTCGAAGACAGGGGGACGGGCCCTAATGAAATCTCATCGACATCAACGCCGATCCGGGTTCTCCTCGACGGTGTATTTAGAATGAGTGATTTCGCTTACTCGCTCAACAAGATGCGCACGCGAGGGTGCAGGGTCAAACCGATCGGCGAAATATTGCGTTTCGTTGGCCACCAGTCCTTCGCGG
>VAZH01000127.1 GCA_005884465.1 Alphaproteobacteria bacterium
CGACATCATAAAGCGATTAGTCATCGAATTCTCCTCAGGTGTTTTCATTGCCCGCGCCGGACAACAAAAGGGACTGGCTGATGTTCCGCGATATCGCCGGTTCCACCGATTTTGTTTTGTGAAGCAATGATGAACAGCCCCGCCGCAAAAATTACGCAAACAAAAAGGCCGGCGCGACCGCCGGCCTTGTGTTTACCCACGCGGCAACGTCGCTGGGTGCCTCAACAGGTCGCCTTGCCACAGCGGGCGACGCCGATCTTTTCCCTGAGGTTGTCGAGACCGACCGCGCCGATCACCACCTGCCTGCCGATCACGTAGCTCGGCGTGCCGTTCATGCCCATTGCTTCGGCGAGCTTGAAGTTTTCCTCGATCGTGGCGCGCACCTCCGGGCTCGCAAGGTCCTTCTCGATCCTCGCGGCATCGAGGCCGGCCTCCTTGGCGGCTGCCATCGCGCGCACCTTGTCCGCGGCGCCCCGCCCGCTGAGCAGCTTCTGGTGGAAATCGAGATATTTCTTGCCGCTGGGATCCTGCATGCGCACGGCGACGGCGACCTGGGCGGCTTCGACAGAACCCTGGCTCAGCACCGGGAATTCCTTCAGCACGACTTTCAGCTTGGGATCGGTTTTCATCAGATCGAGCATGTCGGCCATGGCGCGCTTGCAGTAGCCGCAATTGTAATCGAAGAACTCGACGAAGGTGACATCGCCGTCCTTGTTGCCGAGCACGACGCCGCGCGGCGAATTGAAAATCGTCTCTGCGTTGGTGGCGACGCTCGCCTTCTGTTTTTCCGCTTCCGCGGCGGTCTGGCGCTTGCTCAACTCAGCCATCGCTTCTTCCAGCACTTCGGGATGCGCCAGCAGATAATCCCTGACGATGGTCTCGATATCGCCGCGCTGGCTATCGGAGAAACTCTGCGCGGACGCGGAAGGCGGCGTGCCGCAAAGTGCGAGCGCGAACAATGCGGGGGTGAGCAGGCGGAACGAAGGCATTGGCAATTCCTCTTGGTGAAAGCCGGTGTAAGAAAACTTCGCGCTCCGGCTCAATTTATTCTAGTTGCTCTTTTGGCCGGGCAGCGGTTTGGCGCTGACGATGTCATCGGCCTTGACCCATCCGGGGGTGCCGATAGCGAAACGGGTTTTTGCGCGCGAGGCGAGTTCGCGCGCGGTCTTGTTGTCGCCGCGAAGGAAGGCGGCCTGTGCGGAAGCCAGGTCGGCCTGCGCGAAATCCCCCTTTCGGCCATAGGCCATTGCGAGCTGGGTATAGCCGAGCGGCGCCTCGGTCTCTCGCGCCACCGCCGAACGCAGAATCGCAATTGCTTCACCGGTGTAGGCCTTATTGTCGGTTGCCACCAGCGCTTGCCCAAGTAACATCTCGATGAGCGGTGCGTTATTCGAGAGCTGCAGCGCTTTGCGCAAGGGAGCAATCGCTTCCGCGGGCTTGCCGCCCTCCAGCAGCGCCTGACCGCGCACTTCATAAAAATACGGGTTGTTGGGCTGCACTTGAATCAAGCCATCAATCTGGGCGAGCGCCGAGCGCAAGTCGCCATGCAGGTAAGTCGCGATCGCGCGCGCATAACGCGCAGGCAGGCTGTCGTTCGACGGCGGATAGCGCCGGTACACGGTGTCCTGCCGCTCCATGAAGGCCGAGACCTTGGCGCGCACCATGTCGTGGCGCAATTGCAGGGCCGGATCGTCCTTCTTGTCCCAATAAGGACTTGAGCGCGCCAGTTCCTCAAGCGCGGCGACGCGCTCGGCCGGCATCGGATGCGAGTGCAGGTAAGGGTCCGCATCGCGCGCGGCGAACAAGCTTTCATTGGTGAACCGTCTGAAGGTTTCGTACATGCCTTTCGCGGATTGGCCGGTCGCGGTCAAGAACTTCACCCCGGCGCGGTCGGCGTTTTCCTCCTGCTGGCGCACATAAGAGATCAGGGTGCGGCGGATCATTTCCTGCGGCCCGGCGATCGCGGCCGCGCCGGCATTGGCCAGACCGCTATTGCTGCTGCCGCTTCGTGCGCCCGCCACAATCGCGCCGGCGCCAAGCAGCATGGCGATGATCATCTGGGTCTGCGCCTGCGCCAGTTGTTCGCGAAGCTTGGAAAGATGGCCACCGGCCAAATGCCCGGTTTCATGCGCCAGCACCCCGATGATCTGGTTTGGGGTGTCGGACTGCATCAGCGCGCCGTAGTTGATGAAAATGCGACGGCCGTCCGCGACGAAGGCGTTAAAACCCTTCTCATTTAGAATCACGACCTGGATGTTCTGCTTTTCCAGACCCGCGGTGCGCAGGATTGGCCGGGTGTATTCGCGCAGCAGTTGCTCGGCCTCGGCATCGCGGATGATCGGCGGGCCCTTTTCCGGCTCGGCCAGCGCCGGGGACATCGGCGCAATGGCAAGCGCGACCGCGGCGGTGACAGCGGTCAACCTGGAGGTTTTTTGGCATGGCGCCATGCGGAGCAGCATCGAGCGGTCTTTGATGGTTGGCGGCGGGTCTGATACGGGATATGCCCTAACAAACCATGGAATGCGGCTAGTCTGGGGCCAAATAGCAGATATCGATGCTTGAAGCGACACTGAGAGACCGGGCGCGGCGCCTGCTGACGGCGTCGGGCCGAAGCGACGTTCCGCCGTTCATGGTGATGGACGTGATGGCAGCGGCGGCGCGCATTGAAGCGGCCGGCGGCCATGTCATTCACATGGAAGTCGGACAGCCGGCGGCTCCCGCGCCGAAAGCGGCGATATCGGCTGCCCACGCCGCGCTCGACGGCGGGCGGATCGACTACACTTCCGCGCTGGGAACTCCCTCACTGCGTGCGCGCATCGCCCGGCACTACCGCGACTCCTACGGCTGTGCGGTGGATGCCGAGCGCATCGTGGTCACCACGGGTTCGTCAGGCGCGTTCATCCTGGGCTTCCTTACGATGTTCGAGCCGGGCGATCGGGTTGCGGTCACAGTGCCCGGGTATCCGCCATATCGCCACATTCTCACCGCGCTGGGTTGCGAGCCGGTGCTGATCGAGACCTCAAGCGAAACCCGTCATGCGCTGACCGGCGAAGCCTTGCTTGCCGCACACCGCAAAAGTCAGCTCAAAGGTGTGCTGGTCGGAAGCCCGGCCAATCCGACCGGCACGATGATGTCGCGCGAGGCGCTCACCAGCCTGATATCGGCAGCGGAAGGCGCAGGCATCCGGTTCATCTCCGACGAAATCTATCATGGCCTCGACTATGCGTTTGCCGCGGTGACCGCGGCGGAACTGTCTCCGCACGCGCTCGTCATCAATTCGTTCTCGAAATATTTCTGCATGACGGGCTGGCGGGTCGGCTGGATGGTGGTCCCGGAGCCGCTGGTGCGGCCGGTCGAGCGGCTGCAGCAGAATCTCGCCATCTCGGTGCCGACGCTGTCGCAGATTGCCGCCGAGGCTGCGTTCGAAGGCCGCGAGGAGATGGAGGAAGTGAAGCATGGCTACCAGGAGAACCGGCGCATTCTGATCGAGGGCCTTCCGCAAGCCGGCCTCAACAAATTCCTGCCCGCCGACGGCGCGTTCTACCTCTACGCCGATGTCTCGGAATTCACGTCCGACAGTTTCGAGTTTGCCAAGCAGATGCTGGAACAGGCGCGCGTCGCGGCGACCCCCGGCATCGATTTCGATCCGGTTCACGGCCGTCGGTTCATTCGTTTTTGCTATGCCCGTTCGGCCGACGAAATGCGCGAAGCGGTTGCGCGGATCGCGCGCTGGCTCGGATAGGGCGAACGATCGCAGGCCCGGTCCGCGGGCAGCGCTGGATTTTACCGCGGAAAGATGCCGGCGCCATTGACTCCATCGCGCGAATTGATCTTGGCTACGATCCGGTGGGACGACCGTCCGCAAAGAAGCGGCGGAAAGATCGGCAAATTGCCATAGGGGAGGGGACAACATGGCGACAACGATCGCAACCGCGGTGCCAGCGCCCGCAGCAAAACCCTGGTACAGGGTTCTCTATATTCAGGTGCTGATTGCGATCGTGCTCGGCGCGCTTTTCGGCTGGCTTGCGCCGACCTATGCAACGAACGATTGGGTCAAGGCGCTCGGCGACGGCTTCATTAAGCTGATCAAGATGGTGATCGCGCCGATTATCTTCTGCACGGTGGTTTCCGGAATCGCGCATATCCAGGATGCCAAGAAAGTCGGCCGCATCGGCATCAAGGCCCTGATCTATTTCGAAATCGTCTCTACCTTCGCTCTGGTGATCGGGCTGATCGTCGGAAACGTAGTGCGTCCGGGCGCGGGCTTCGGCGGCGCCATGGCCAATGCGCAGGCGGTGGCCAACTTCGCCAAGCAGGCGGAGGCCCAGAAGACTGTCGATTTCTTCCTGCACATCATTCCTGACACGGTCGTCGGAGCGTTCGCGAATGGGGAGATCCTGCAGGTTCTGTTGTTTTCAATTCTCTTCGGCTTTGCCCTGATGGGCCTCGGCGAGCGCGGCCACACCCTGCGCTCCTTCATCGACGACGCGGCGCATGGGGTTTTCGGCGTCATCGCCATCGTGATGAAGGCCGCACCGATCGGCGCGTTCGGAGCCATGGCCTTTACCATCGGCAAGTTCGGTACCGGTGCAATCCTGAATCTGATTGGTCTTATCGCGACGTTCTATGTCACGGCCGCGCTTTTCGTGTTCGTGGTGCTGGGCATCATCGCGCGAATTGTCGGTTTCTCGATCTTCAAGTTCCTTGCTTACATCAAGGACGAGTTGCTGATTGTGCTCGGCACGTCATCTTCGGAAAGCGCGCTTCCCTCCCTGATGGAAAAACTCGAGCGGCTCGGCTGTTCCAAGTCGGTCGTGGGCCTGGTGGTGCCGACCGGATACTCCTTCAATCTCGACGGCACCAATATCTACATGACGCTCGCAACCCTGTTCATCGCGCAAGCGCTTGGTTTCGATCTTACCCTCGGCCAGCAAATAACCATCCTGCTTGTCGCGATGCTGACCTCGAAAGGTGCCTCCGGCATTACCGGAGCGGGCTTCATCACCCTCGCGGCGACGTTGGCAGTTGTTGATCCGCGTCTGGTGCCCGGCATGGCCATCGTTCTGGGCATCGACAAGTTCATGAGCGAATGTCGCGCGCTGACGAATCTTTGCGGCAATGGTGTCGCGTGCGTGGTGGTCTCGTGGTGGGAGGGCGAACTCAACCAGGAGAAGCTGCATGCCAATCTCAACAAGGAGATCGATCCGTCGGACGTGGAGACGGCCCTCACCACGGGTTAGCCAGGACGTGAAACTATACGCGCAGTCAAAGTTTTCACCACCGCGGCGTGCTTCAAAACTGTTGCGAAGCATGGCATTTGCGCGAACCCCGTTTGCCCTGGCCATACGCTGATGCCGTTTCACCCTTCGACGGGCAAAACCTGATGGTCTACGGCGGCCAGGTCACGAAGCGAGACAATGGCAGGCGTACCAAAGCTAGCACTTGATTTCCTGCTGTGACCGGCGACAATGACGTCGCGCCAGCATTCGGTGCCAAGCTTTCGATAAGACGGGGGCAACCCGCTCGGCGACGCAAAACCATTGCTGCGTGGGAGGGGATCGGTATGGCTTTGGTTCATGCGCTGGCTGCAAATGCGCCGCGCGATACAAACCGCCGATGGCATCGCCGTAATCATTCGGAACGATGGCATCGCGCCGCTGCTCTGCGAAGAATTCACCGTGTTTCGCGCCGAAATCGCGACCGACGCTGGAAGATGCGAACACCAACAAATGATCGTCGAGACAACGGGTAGCGCACGCGAGAACGTGCGCGTGCGTTGAACCACGGAGACGCGATAGACTGAAACAAACTCCAAGCCGGCGTCAGACCGGCCGAAGGGCATCACCAGAGGAGGAATGCATGACGACAGTAACCCGACGTAACGTCCTCAAGGGCGGTACCGCGCTCGTGGGCGGCATGGCCGGCATCCTGGCCACTGGCCGCCCGCCGGCTTTTGCACAGGGCACGACGGTACACTGGCTGCGTTGGAATGACTTCGTGCCGGCTTCCGATCAGCTGCTGCGCAAGGAGCTGCTGCCTGCTGCTGAGAAAGCTCTGGGTATCAAGATCAATTTTGAGACCGTGAATGGCAACGACCTGCAGCCGCGTATCACGTCGGCGATTCAGTCGGGCGCGGGTCCCGACATCGTCATGCTCTTCAACAACCACCCGCAGATCTATTCGGAGAGTGTCGTCGACCTGTCCGAGCTCACAAGCAGTGTGAGCAAGGCCGAAGGCGGCTACTACGATCTGTGCAAATCGAACACGGTAGACGGCCAGAAGTCGATCGCCATGCCATGGACTATCGTCGGCGCCATGATCGCCTACCGAAAATCTTGGTTCGACGAGATCGGCTCCCCGACCTTCCCCGACACATGGGAGAAGTATCGCGAGGTTGGCAAGAAGCTCAAAGCCAAGGGCCGGCCGATCGGTCAGACGCTCGGCCACACGTTCGGCGACGCGCCGACGTTCAGCTACCCCTATATGTGGTCGTGGGGCGGTACCGAAATTGAGAAGGACGGCAAGACTGTAAACATCAACAAGAAAGAGGTCATCGAATCGATCAAGTTCATGACCGCGTTTTGGAAAGAAGCCCACGACGAGGGCGGCCTGGCCTGGGACGACACCAACAACAACCGCGCGTTCTTGTCGCAAACGATCTGCGCCACACTTAACGGCGCTTCGATCTACATCGAGTCGCTGCGCAACCCCGACAAGTACATCACTGAGACAGGCGCGCAGCTGAAAACCGACATCCAGCACTCGCCGTTACCCAGGGGTCCTGCCGGGCAATTCGCCATGCACACCTTCTTCTCTCACGTCATTCCGAACTACTCGAAGAATCAAGCCGGCGCGAAGGAGTTTCTGAAGTGGATCCACACAAAGGCGAACTACGAGCCGTGGTTCGTCTCCCAGAAGGGCTTTGCGACGCCGCCGACCCACGAGTGGGAGAAGCACAAATTGTGGGACGAGGACAAGGTCATGGCGCCCTTCAAGGTCGCCGGCCTCCTCGGCCAGACTCCCGGCTATCCGTTGCCCTCATCAGGCAAAAAAGCCGCCGAAGTGCTCACCAAATACATCATCACCGACATGTACGCCAAAGCGGTCCAGGGCAGCACGGCCGAGGATGCCGCGAACTGGGCGCAAGGCGAACTCACGAAGATCTATACTTGAAAGTACGCTCTCACCGGTCCGTGCGGCGGCGAGGTGGCCGCCGCATGCCGGGCGGATCGGGCTTGAGGGTTCGAGCCATCTCCGGCGAGAGGACGCGCTCAGGGGCTGTTCCACTCCGTCACCCGCGTGGTGTCGGGACAATCCCGAGGGTTCGCATGAGACGCCAGTTGGCGCGCGCATCGAGGTGAAGCGAAATGGCGATCGCTGAAACCCAGGTTTACATGCCGCAGGCGCCGCGGCCCAGGCTCCGGCTGCTCGAGGACGAGCGTTGGCTCGCACTCGTGCTGCTGGTGCCGACCCTGGTGCTGCTCGGCATGTTTATCGCCTATCCGTTCCTCCGCGGCATCCTGCTGTCGGTCACCGACACGCGCGTGGGTGTGCCCGGCAACTTCGTCGGCCTCGCTAACTTCTACAAGATCTTCAATGATGGGATCTTTCGCACTTCCGTTTACAACACCTTCGTCTATACGGGCGTGACCACCGTCTTCAAGCTGGCGCTCGGGCTGTGGCTGGCCATGCTGCTCAACCGTAATTTCCGCGGCAAGGCTTTTACCCGTGCTTTCATCCTGCTGCCTTTCATTATCCCGACCGTGCTCTCGACTTTCGCCTGGAAGTGGATGTTCGACCCGACATTTAGCGTCCTCAATTGGCTGCTCTATCATTTCGGCTTGATCACCGGTCGGATCAATTGGCTGGGCGATCCGGACCTCGCCATGATCTCGATCATCGTCGTCAACATCTGGCGCGGGGTGCCATTCTTCGCCATCAGCCTGCTCGCCGGCCTGCAGACCATCAGTCCCGAACTCAACGAGGCCGCCGCCATCGACGGCGCCAAGCCGTGGCAGCGGTTCTGGCACATCACCTGGCCGCTGCTGCTGCCCGTGACCATGGTCGTGGTGCTGTTCTCGGTGATTCAGACATTCGCCGACTTCCAGATCGTCTATGTGATGACGGGCGGCGGACCAGCCAACGCGACGCACCTGTTCGCCACCTACGCCTATCAGATCGGCATCGGCACCGGGCTCTTGAGCGAGGGCGCCGCCATCTCGCTCGCAATGTTTCCGATTCTGTTTCTGGTC
>VAZH01000142.1 GCA_005884465.1 Alphaproteobacteria bacterium
TGGGCGGTCCACGTCATGGCGCATGTCTATGCTGCGCGGCATTTGGTTCCGCGCATGAAGGCGCGCGGCGGCGGTTATTTTCTCAACACGATTTCAGCTGCCGGACTTCTTTCGCAGGTCGGAAGTCCGGCCTATTCGACGACCAAGCATGCGGCCGTAGGATTTGCCGAGAATCTTGCGATCTCGCACAAGGCGCATGGCATCCGCGTTTCCATCCTGTGTCCGCAAGGCGTCGATACCGACATGCTCCGCTCGATTCCGAAAGGCCCGCAATCCGGCGACGGCGATCTGACGCCGGAACAAGTTGCGAAGGATGCCTTGCAGGGAATCGAGCAGGAAACTTTTGTCATTTTGCCGCATCCGCAAGTGCTCGGCTACATGCGCAAGAAGACGGAAAATTACGATCGCTGGATATCGGGCATGGCCAAGATCCAGGCCAAGATGCGGGAAGATTACGGGAAGTGAACAGGCGCGAGCCGGCACAAATATCAATTCGTCATGCCCGGCCTTGTGCCGGGCATCCACGTCTTTAGGCCGGCGCGACAAGCAAGACGTGGATGGCCGGGACGAGCCCGGCCATGACGCGATAAGGCGAACCTTGAGGTTCAGCTCTTCTGCGTGTAGAGCAGCGGCACCGCCGAATCCACGACGACCTCGATCAGGCTGACGCCGTCATGCGCCAGGCCGTGCTGAAGCGCGGGCGCGAGTTCGGATGACTTTGTCACGCGTACCGCATCGCAGCCGAGCCCCTGCGCGATCCGGACAAAATCGATGCCAGGCAGATCGAGGCCCGGAACATTCCGTACCTGCATCACCTGGCTGAACGAGCGCATCGCGCCGTAGCCGGCGTTGTTGATCACCACGACCGTCAGCGGCAGCTTGCGTTGCGCCGCGGTCCATAGCGCCTGGATCGAATACATCGCCGAGCCGTCGCCGACCAGGCAAACTGTCCGGCGATCCGGGCGGCCGAGCGCCATGCCGACCGAAGCGGGCAGGCTATATCCGAGGCCGCCGCTTGCCATGGTGTAAAAACTGTCCTGTCCGCGCATCGGCATGAAATTTTGCATTGCCGGACGGTGTGATGGGGCTTCCTCCACCAGCGCCGCGTCGTCAGGCATGGCTTGCGAAAGCGTATGCAAGAGGAATTCAACGACAATCGGATTGGTCGCGGCTGGCGCCGGCGGCAGCGTGCGTCGCGCCTGCACCGCGCGTTTGGTCTCGGGCAGCAGATCGAGCAGCATCGTCAGCGCAGGTTTTATCGTTGCGATGATGCTGACGCCGAACGGTGATACCGCTGCCGCGGTCGGATCGTCCGTGATCTGAAAGATGCTGGTCGCGCCATCGAAGATCGAGGCATGGCCCTCGACGTGAAACGTGAACACCGGCGCGCCGATCACGACCACCAGATCATGGCCGCGCAGTGCGTCCGACAGCTGCGCCGGCGAGGCATGCAAAAAACCTGCGAACTGCGGATGCCGCTCCGGGAAACTGCAGCGCGATGAAAACGGGCTGACCCAGACGGCCGCTTTCGCCTTCTCCGCAAGGCGCACCATCAGATCGACGGCCTGCGCGCGATCGACGGCGGGGCCGACCACGAGGGCAGGGCGCTTGCTTGCCGTAACCGCCGCGGCGAGCGTTTTCATCGCGCCCGCGTCGGGACCAAGCTCGCGGCTGATGTCGCGGGCGTCTATCGCCTGCGTTTGCTGGGTCCAATCGTCGATCGGCACTGACACGAAGGTTGGTCCGCACGGCGGCTGCATCGCCACGTAATAGGCGCGCGCGATCGCCGCCGGGACGTCCTCGGCACGCGCCGGCTCGACTGAGAACTTGACGTAGGGCCGCGGAAATTCGGACGCGCGCTCCGCATAAAGAAATGGCTGCAGCGGCAATATGCTGCGCGCCTGCTGGCCCGCCGTGATCACCAGCGGCGTCTGGTTGCGATGGGCGGTGTAGATATTGCCGAGCGCGTTGCCGACGCCGGCGGCGGAGTGCAGATTGACAAAGCCGGCGTTGCGGGTGGCCTGGGCGTAACCGTCGGCCATGCCGATCACGGAGGCTTCCTGCAAGCCCAGCACATAATCGATATCGTCGGGCCAGTCGCTCAGGAACGGCAATTCCGTCGAGCCGGGATTGCCGAACACCTTTTGGATTCCGAATGCCCGCAACAAATTAAGCGTCGCATCTTTGACGCTCACAGATGCGCTGGTGCTCTTTGTGGGTTTGCGGGACAATGGCGGGTGCCTTTAGCGGATAATTCGAAATGCAATGTCCGTCATTGCGAGGAGCGAAGCGACGAAGCAATCCATGCTTTCTGCGCGGATGACATGGATTGCTTCGCGGAGCCTGTCATCGGGCGCGCGCGTTCGCGCGACCCGTTGGCTCGCAATGACGATCACCACGTCGCGGTGCCCTTCAACGTCGGCTGACCGGCCGAATTCGCGGTCCACAGCTCCATGCCGGCGTCGGTATCGTTGGCGTTGATGGAAAATTCGCTGCCTTCGAACAGCGGCTGCACCCCGCGATAGCTGAATTTCTTCGGCGCCGCGCCGCGATGGAGTTTTGCCGCCAATTCCACCAGGAACGCCGCCTGCATCGGGCCGTGGAAGATCAGGCCGGGATAGCCCTCGACCCTGGTGACGTAGTCGCGGTCGTAATGGATGCGGTGGCCGTTGAACGTCAGCGCCGAATAGCGAAACAGCAATACCGGATCGGCCACGTGGCTTTCGCGGTGCTGCGCGGCCGGCGGCGGCACTGCCGGCTTGGCTGACGCCGACGTAGCCGAGATGCCGCGATAGACGATATCCTGCCGCTCGCGGATCGCGGTTCCGCGCGGCGTCGTGACCAGATGTTCGACGGATACAAAACACAATGCGCCGGTGCTGCCGGTCTTCATCGTCACATCCGCGATGCGCGAAGTCCGCGTCATCTCATCACCGACGCGCAACGCGTCGAAAAATTCCAGTTCGCCGCCGGCCCACATCCGGCGTGGCAGCGGCACCGGCGGCAGGAAGCCGCCGCGCGTGGGATGGCCGTCGGGTCCCAGTTGCGACATCGGGTAGACCGGTTGCGCCAGGCACCAGTGCGCGGTGAAGGGCGCGGCATCGCCGGCCTTGGGTTTGCCGATCTCCATGAACAGTGTCGCGCGCAGGCCCTTCACCAGTTGCGCGGTGACGATGTCGGAGGCCTCATCGGTGCGGCCGATCCACTGCCGCAAATGGTCGAGATCGAGTTTTTCGGTCATGACGATTTGGTCCGGACATGAGAAGGTTTGGCGACGCGCTCGCCGATTCCCGGCACGGCGCCATAATGCCGCGGCTGATCGACGACGATGGCTGCCGGCGCTGGATAGCTGACCGGCCCCGCCGGGGTGTCCACCTCGATGCGGCGCAGATGCGGGTGCACCGCGAGATCGGCCATCGTATTAACCTCCGCAAAGGCGATGTCGGCATCGGACAAACGCTGCAGCAGCTCGTTGCGGCTCATGGTCGCGAAGATATCGCCGACGGTCTGGTCGGTAAGTTTTCTGTTGCGAACGCGTTCGACCATGTTGGAAAATCTGACGTCGTTGGGCAGCTCAGGCTGGCCCAAAACATCGGCGCATAATTTCTTCCATTCGCGCTCGCTCTGGATCGAAATCAGGATGTCCCTGCCGTCCTTCGAGCGAAAGACGCCGTAGGGCGCGATCGAGGGATGCGCCAGCCCCATACGCTCCGGCGGATTGCCAGCTTCCGCATTGAGCAGCGGCACCGACAGCCAGTCAGCCATCACATCGAACATCGAAATCCGGATATCAGCGCCCTTGCCGTTGCGCGATCGCGCGATCAGCGCTTCGAGGATGGCGGCATGCGCGGTGGCGCCGGTGGCGATATCGACGATCGACAGGCCAACGCGCGAAGGGCCGTCCGGACCGCCGGTGATCGAGGCGAGCCCGCTTTCCGCCTGGATCAGGAGATCGTAGGCCTTGCGATGGGCGTAGGGGCCGTCATCGCCATAGCCTGAAATGGTGCAGCAGATCAGCTTTGGGTAATCCTTTCGCAGGCGCGCAAGCGAAAAGCCGAGCTTGTCCATCGAGCCCGGTTTGAGGTTCTGGATCAGCACATCCGCACCGGCGATCAGCTCTTCAAGGTTTTGGCGCCCCTCTTTGTTGGCGAGATCGATCACCACGGAATCCTTGCCGCGATTGAGCCAGACGAAATAGCTGCTTTGGCCTTTCGCCGCTGCATCGTAGCCGCGCGCAAAATCACCCTCGGGGCGCTCCACCTTGATGACGTGCGCGCCGGCGTCGGCCAGGCGCGAGCTGCAGAACGGCGCGGCGACCGCCTGTTCGACGGCGATGACGGTCAGTCCTTCAAGCGGCAGCATCTTTTTTCTCAGTAGGAGCGGGGCATGCCCAGCACGTGCTCGGCGAGGTACGACAGGATGAGATTGGTCGAGATCGGCGCCACCTGGTAGAGCCGGGTCTCGCGGAACTTGCGTTCGACGTCGTATTCCTCCGCAAAGCCGAAACCGCCATGGGTCTGCACGCAGGCGTTCGCGGCTTCCCAGGAGGCGTCGGCCGCGAGCATTTTTGCCATGTTGGCCTCGGCGCCGCAATCGAGCCCGGCCTCGTATTTGCGGGTGGCTTCCTTGACCATCAATTCGCCGGCGCGCATCGCGGCGTAGGCTTTTGCGATCGGAAACTGGATGCCCTGGTTTTGGCCGATCGGACGGCCGAACACCGCGCGCTCCTTGGCGTAGCTTGATGCCTTGGCGATAAACCATTTGGCATCGCCAACGCACTCGGCTGCAATCAAAATACGCTCGGCATTCATGCCGGAGAGGATATAGCGAAAGCCCTTGCCTTCCTCGCCGATCAGGTTTTCCGCAGGGACCCGCATGTCGGTGAAAAACACTTCCGTCGTCGAGTGATTCATCATGGTGCGGATCGGACGGATCGAGAGCCCGTTATCCTTGGCTTCCCGCATATCGACGATGAACACCGACAGGCCGTCGGTCCGCTTCCTGGATTTCTCCTTCGGCGTGGTGCGCGCCAGCAGAATCATCAGGTCGGAATATTCGGCGCGGCTGGTCCAGATTTTCTGGCCATTGACGATGTAGCTGTCATTACCCTCGCGCCTGGCAAAAGTTTTCAGCGAGGAGGTGTCAGTGCCGCTGGTCGGCTCGGTGACGCCGAAGGCCTGCAGCCGCAATTCGCCGCTGGCGATCTTCGGCAGCCATTTTGCCTTTTGCTCCTCGCTGCCGTGCCGCAACAGCGTGCCCATGGTGTACATCTGGGCATGGCAGCCGCCGCCATTGCATCCGGCGCGCTGGATCTCTTCGAGGATCGCGGCCGCGGCGGACAGTTTCAGCCCGGCGCCGCCATATTCCTCGGGGATCAATACCGAGAGGTATCCCGCCTCCGTCAGCGCGTCGACGAAGGCACTGGGATAGGCCATCTCGCGATCGAGCTTGCGCCAATATTCGCCGGGGAATTGCGCACAGAGCTTGGCGACGGCTTCGCGGATGTCGGGATGCTCGTCTTGTTCAGTGTCGGTCATTGGAACTCGGCTGGCATATCGAGGGTACGCAAAAGCCTGCGGAATGGTGGGCAAGGCGCAGATGCGCCTTTGTCCGCCCTACGATCTCAGCACGTAGGATGGCCAAAGCGCAAGCGCGCTACCGTCATGCTGGAATGCGCACCGGCAGCGACTCGATGCCCCGCACGAAGCTGGAATACACCCGCTTCGGCTCGCCGACCACCTCGATCCTGTCGAACCGCTTCAGCATCTCCTGCCACACGATCTTCAGCTGCAGTTCGGCGAGCCGCATGCCGACGCAGCGGTGGATGCCGAACCCGAAAGACAGATGGGTGCGGGGGCGGGCGCGATCGATGATGAACTCGTTGGAATTTTCGATCGCCTCTTCGTCGCGATTGCCCGAGACGTACCACATCACGACGCGGTCGCCCTTCTTGATCTTCTTGCCGCCGAGCTCGGTATCTTCAAGCGCGGTGCGCCGCATATGCGCCAGCGGCGTCTGCCAGCGAATCACCTCCGGCACCATCGAATCGATCAGCGCCGGATTGTCGCGCAGTTTCTGATACTGCTCGGGATGTTCGTTCAACGCCAGCACCGAGCCGCTCATGGTATTTCGGGTGGTATCATTGCCGCCGACCACCAGCAGGATGATGTTGCCCATCAGATTGTCGGGATCCATGTTTCGGGTGGCTTCGCTGTGGGCCATCATCGATAGCAAGTCGTTGCGCGGCTCGGCATTAACGCGCTCGTTCCAGAGGTTGGCAAAATAGGCGTAGCATTCGTCCATCTCTTTGCGGCGTTGCTCCGGGGATTCAACGATCCCGCTCTTGGGCAGCGCGGTCGAGACGTCGGACCAGCGCGTCAGCTTGCGGCGCTCCTCCCACGGAAAGTCGAACAGCGTCGCCAGCATCTGGGTGGTCAGCTCGATCGACACCCGGTCGACGAAATTGAAGGTTTCGTTGCGGGGCAGATTATCGAGCACCTTGGCGGAACGCTGGCGGATCAGAACGGCAAGCTCGTCCAGATGCGTCGGCGTGAACATCGGCGACACCGTCTTGCGCTGGGCAGAGTGTCGCGGCTGATCCATCGCGATGAAGCTCGGCCAGTCATAACCCGCGGGCAGGTCGCGGATCGAGATGCCGCCAAGGGTGGAGTCGGAGGAGAAGATGCCGTGATTGGTATCGACATGCATGATGTCGTTGTATTTGGTCACCGACCAATAGGGTTCGATCGGCGCGTTGGTGCAGTAATGCACCGGCTCTTCCTTGCGTAGCCGCTCGAAAAACGGCCACAGGATGTCGTCCTGGAACAGCCGCGGCGCGCCGGGATGAAAATCCTTCAGCGGCGGTGAATAGGCCTCTTCACGCGCCAGTCGCTGAAGCTCGGCCTTCTCGGCTCGGACTGCTGTCTGGATGTTCATCGGTCATCGACCTCAAAATGATGTCGTCGGAAGGAAAACTTGTCTTGCGCGTACTCTGTTCGCAAAACCGGTCTCCACTTTTGCGGAGTACGCGGTCAGCCGGCGATGCGCACCGGCAGGGTTTCGTAGCCTTTGACAAAGCTGGAATACACCCGCTTGGGTTCGCCGACCACCTCAATATTGTCGAAGCGTTTCAGGATTTCTTCCCAGATAATCTTCAATTGCAACTCGGCGAGCCTGAGCCCGACGCAACGATGAATGCCGAAGCCGAAAGAGATGTGGGTGCGCGGTCGCGCCCGGTCAATGATGAACTCGTACGGACGATCGATCACCTCTTCGTCGCGATTACCCGAGACGTACCACATCACGACCTTGTCACCCTTCTTGAACTTTCTGCCGCGGAATTCGATGTCCTCGAGCGCGGTCCGACGCATATGGGCCAGTGGGGTCTGCCAGCGGATCACCTCCGGCACGAAACTGTCGATCAAGGCCGGATTTTCGCGCAGCTTCCTGTACTGATCCGGATTCTTGTTCAGGGCGTAGATGCTGCCCGACAGTGTGTTGCGGGTGGTATCGTTGCCGCCGACGATCAACAGGATCAGGTTGCCGAGGAAATTCTTCGGGTCCATGTCGCGCGTGGCTTCGCTGTGCGCCATCATCGACAGCAGGTCGCTCTTTGGCGGCTGATTGATGCGCTCTTTCCAGAGCTTGCCGAAACAGGCCGCGCATTCCAATAGCTCGACCTGGCGCTGTTCTTCCGTCGCAACCAGGCCGTCCGGACCGGGAAGCGTTGTTGCGACGTCGGACCAGCGCGTCAGTTTGCGGCGGTCCTCCCAGGGGAAGTCGAACAGCACCGCCAGCATTTGCGTGGTCAGTTCGATCGAGACCCGATCGACCCAATCGAACACATCGTTCTTCGGCAGATTGTCGAGACATTCCGCCGAGCGCTTGCGGATGTTGATCGCGAGCTGGTCGAGATGCGTCGGCGTGAACATAGGAGCGACGGTCTTGCGCTGCGCGCCATGACGCGGCTGATCCATGGCAATAAAACTTTCGCGGCGCAGGTCGGGTGGGACGTCGCGGATGGTGATACCGCCGAGGGAAGCCGCCGAGGAGAACACCGCATGATTGGTCTCGATATCCATGATGTCGTTGTATTTCGTCACCGACCAGTACGGCCCGAACATGCTGTCCTTGCAGTAATGCACGGGCGCTTCCTTGCGCAGCCGGTCGAAATACGGCCAGAACGAATCGGTCCTGAACAGCTCGGGGTGGCCGACGTCGATGTCTTCAAGCGGAATGGAATAGGCCTTGTCCCGAGCGGCCCTCTGATGGGGATTCGCGGCGAGATCGATGGTTCCGTGCATCGGCGTCTCCTGATGATCCGCCTCCGTGGTTGGCTTGCGGAAGCGCGATTATTGAGCGAATTACATCCCGTTGCGCGGCCCAGAGCAAGGGAGAGTTGGTCCCCCTTCTGCCGCAGCGGGGCGCGATTCCGGGAATGCCCCCTTCTCAGCAACTTCGGCCCGTGACAAGCTTATTTGCAAAGCATAAGGCTGTGCGCGAGAAAGCCGCATGACTTGCCCGGAGGCCGCCCGACCATGATTCCCAACGCGTATCGGATGTTCAACTTCGATCTCGGCGAAACCGCGGACGCTATTCGCGAGACCGTACACGATTTCTCGAGCCACGAGATTGCGCCGCGCGCCGACGAGATCGACAAGAGCAATCAATTTCCCCGCGACCTCTGGCCGAAAATCGGCGCGCTCGGCCTGCACGGCATTACCGTCGAGGAGGAATATGGCGGCTCGGGGCTCGGTTACCTCGAGCATTGCATCGCGGTCGAGGAAATTTCGCGGGCATCGGCCGCGGTCGGCCTGTCCTACGGGGCGCATTCCAACCTTTGCGTCAACCAGCTGCGCCGCAACGGCAACGAGGCGCAGAAACGGAAATACCTGCCAAAACTGATCTCGGGCGAGCATGTAGGGGCGCTGGCGATGTCGGAGCCCGGCGCCGGCTCCGACGTGGTGTCGATGACGACCCGCGCCGAGAAGAAGGGCGATCGCTACGTGATCAACGGCAGCAAGATGTGGATCACCAACGGACCGATCGCGGAAACGCTGGTGGTCTATGCCAAGACCGATCCGGCGGCCGGGCCGCGCGGAATCACCGCCTTCATCATCGAAAAAGGCATGAAGGGATTTTCCACCGCGCAAAAGCTCGACAAGCTCGGCATGCGCGGCTCCGACACCGGCGAACTGCTGTTCGAGAATTGCGAAGTGCCGGAAGAAAACGTGCTCGGCGAAGTCGGCCGCGGCGCCAACGTGCTGATGTCCGGTCTTGACTATGAGCGCGCGGTGCTGGCCGCGGGTCCGCTCGGGATCATGCAGGCCTGCCTCGACGTGGTGATGCCCTATGTGCACGAGCGCAAGCAGTTCGGCCAGCCGATCGGCAGCTTTCAACTGGTGCAGGGCAAGATCGCCGACATGTACACCACCATGAATGCATCCCGCGCCTATGTGTATGCAGTCGCTAAAGCCTGCGATCGCGGCGAGACCACCCGCGAGGATGCGGCGGGCGCCATTCTCTATGCCTCCGAGAAGGCGACGCAGTGTACCCTCGACGCCATCCAGCTGCTCGGCGGCAACGGCTATATCAACGATTATCCCACGGGGCGGCTGTTGCGCGACGCCAAGCTTTACGAGATCGGCGCCGGCACCAGCGAGATCCGCCGCATGCTGATCGGCCGCGAGCTGTTCGACAAATCGGCCTGATATATTCCGCGCTATTCGTCGTCCCTGCGAACGCAGGGACCCATAACCCCCGCCGCCAGTTGTGACAGAAGGCGTCGGGGCGTTATTGCGAAAACAAGAGGCCGCGGCGTATGGGTCCCTGCGTTCGCAGGGACGACCCCGAGAGTTAGTTTCTACTCCGCCAGATTATTCACCTTCCTCACCCAGGCGCGGACGTCGGCGAGCACGTCGGGCAGCACCGCCTTGACCTCCGCAACCGTCATGCCGGCCTTGATGCGCGGGTCGTACAATACGTTCATGATGTACTGGTCGTAGACGTCGAAATATCCCATCGACACATTGTCGTTGAACATGGTCCACGGCACCGTGGAGGTATCGTTGATCGGCCCGAGCGACTGCAGCAGTTCCTCATAGGCGCAGTCGAGGAAGGTGAAATCGCCATTGTCGACCGTGAGGATTACGTCGGAGTGCTCGATTTCAAACTTGTCGTTCTTGCGGAATCCGGACAGGCATTGCGGATCGAGCGAGGTCTTGATCTCGCGGGCCCGCTCGCTGCCGTAGAATGTCGAGATGGTGCGAAACAGATCGCGATCGCGCACCAGTTTGACCGTAACGTTGGCACTGTTGCTGGTCTCGGCCATGGCGATGTCGAGATGCTGAACCCGCTGCGCGATGTCGGCCACGACTTTCGCGAGCTGCACCTTTCGATCCGCACGGTTGCCATCGGCGAACACCCGCACCGGCGCCTCGTACTTTCGAATGCGGTCGACCCGGCCGGCGAGATGGTACTCGGCGCCGAACGCGGTCTTCATAAATCCTTCAATGATCTCGCTGTCGGTGAACGTCTTCTTTTCAACGCGCTGGCGCGATGCGATGGCGGCAATTTCCGCCGATGCCGGTGGCGAGACGATGGCGTCGAATGCGATTGCCGCCAAAGCGGCCGCGACTATCCGTCGAGCCTGGGAAAACCGATCAGATGCGCTCATTGCAACGACGCTGCCGCAACCGGCCGGCGCGCGCAAGGCTCGATCAAGCAGCCGCCGGCTCAAGTTCCCGTGCTTGGGCGCTGTCTTAGTTCCTCACGACCACGGTGGCGCCGATGGAGACGCGGTTATAGAGATCGGTTACGTCTTCGTTGCTCATGCGGAAGCAGCCGGACGATACCGCCTGGCCGATCGTGTCCGGTTCGTTGGAGCCGTGAATGCGATAAAGCGTCGAGCCCAGATACATGGCGCGGGCGCCGAGCGGGTTGTCGAGGCCGCCCGCCATATGGCGCGGCAGGTCGGGCCGTCGCGCCAGCATCTGCGAGGGCGGGGTCCAGCCCGGCCATTCCTTTTTCGCGGAGATGCGGTGGACGCCGGACCAGCGAAAGCCGTCGCGGCCGACACCGATGCCGTAGCGAAGCGCCTGGCCCTGAGCCAGGACGAGATAAAGGCGCCGCTCGGCGGTGTCTATGTAAATGGTGCCAGGCTTATACTGGCTGACAAAGCTCACCACCTCGCGCCGAGCCGAGCTTGACCTGCCGCCGAGGCCGAAAAAGGAACCGCCTCCCATGACATCGCGCATGTCGAAGGCTTCGGCTCGCGCGTGGCCGGCACCGGCCAGCAATGTCACCGCTGCAACCAGAAGAGCAAACCCCCTAATCATCTTCGTCCTCTCAAGAAAAATCGATTTGGCCTGGAGAAAGGCCATAATTGGCGCGATTTCGCAAGCCACGGCCGCGCGAGCCAGTGATTTTCAAGGTTCGGCGTTACCGAAATAACACCATTGCTGGGATGATGACAGCGCAGGTCTCGATGAATTGGCCGCGGGCACCGACCGTTCCCCAGGCGATGGCAGCATTGTTCCCGAAACCTTTGACGAAATGCGCCAGGAATGATTGATCTTCAATCAGTATCAAGAAACGTCGCGAACGGGAGTGGCACGATGAATGGTGCGGAAAGTCTGGTGCGGACGCTGGTTGCCGGCGGCGTTGACGTCTGCTTCGCCAATCCCGGCACCTCCGAGATGCATTTTGTGGCAGCCCTTGACCGGGTCGAGGGGATGCGCTGCGTGCTCGGCCTGTTCGAGGGCGTGGTGACGGGTGCCGCCGACGGCTATTTCCGCATGAAGGGTACGCCGGCATCGACGCTGCTGCACCTTGGCCCTGGGCTCGCAAACGGCCTTGCCAATTTGCACAACGCCAAGAAGGCGAATTCCGGCATCGTCAACATCGTCGGCCAGCACGCGACCTACCACATCGAATATAATGCGCCGCTGACCTCCGACATCGAGGGCCTGGCGCGGCCGATGTCGGCATGGGTGCGCACCTCGCCGGATGCGAAATCCGTCGCCAAGGACGGCGCGGCCGCCATTGCCGCGGCCAAAAGCGCGCCGCCGCAGATCGCAACCCTGATCCTGCCCGCCGACACCGCGTGGAATGAGGCCGACGGCATTGCGCAGGTGCCGCTTGAATCGCAGCGCGCGGGTTACTCGTCGCAAGCGGTCGAGACCGCGGCGAAGGTGCTGCGCGGCGGCGAGCCGACGCTGCTGCTGCTCACCGGCAGCGCGCTGACGGAGCGAGGGCTGGCGCTGGCGGCGCAAATTGCCGGCAAGACCGGCTGCAAGGTGATGGGCCAGACCTACAATCCGCGGATGGCGCGCGGGCGCGGGCGCTTCTCGATCGACCGAATTCCATATGTAATCGAGCAGGCGCTGCCGATCCTTCAAAGTTTTCGCCACATCATTCTGGTCGAAACCAACGATCCCGTGGCGTTTTTCGCCTACCCGAACAAGCCGAGCCTGTTGAAGCCCGAGGGTTGCGAGGTCCATCGCATGACCTCAGGCGGAGAAAATTCGGTCGCGGCGCTGGAGGCGCTGGCATCCGCCGTGGGCGCTAAGCCGGCAGATGCCAAGCCGCAGGCGTTGGTCGAGCTGACAAAACCGACCGGCGCGCTGACCCATGGTGCGATCGCGCAGGCGGTCGCAATGGCGATCCCGGAAAATGCCATCGTGGTCGATGAATCCATCACCACCGGGCGCGGCTTCTTTCCGCCGACCGCGGCCGCCGTTCCGCACGACTGGCTGCAGAACATGGGCGGCTCGATCGGATTTTCGACGCCGGTCGCGACCGGAGCGGCGGTCGCATGTCCCGACCGCAAGGTGATCTGCATGGTCGGCGACGGCAGCGCGATGTACACGTTGCAGTCGCTGTGGACGCAGGCCCGCGAAAACCTCAACGTGACCACCATCGTGTTCGCCAATCGCATCTACCAGATCCTGCGGGGCGAATTCGACAGCGTCGGCGCGGGCGAGCCGGGACAGCGCGCGCTCGATATGCTGAAAATCGACCGCCCGGCGATCGACTGGGTCTCGCTCGCCAAGGGCATGGGCGTTCAGGGCCGCGCGGTTACTACCGCCGACGAATTCGTCAAGGCGCTGGCGGAAGCCATTCCCGAAAAGGGACCGCGGCTGATC
>VAZH01000143.1 GCA_005884465.1 Alphaproteobacteria bacterium
AAGCGTCTCGACGGCTCGCGCTGGCGGGCGCTGGTGAAACCAGCGAAAAAATTGTCAGAGGGCGACCTGGTTCGCTTCGGCAATGAGGGCAAGGTGTGCCTTCTTGGCCATCTCGATGCGGAGGTCGAACACAAGGGCGAGGATGGCGAGGTCACGCTGTCGTTTTCATTTCACGGGCCTGCGCTCGATCAGGCCGTCGCCGACCTGGGCGCGCCACCGCTGCCGCCTTATATCGCCTCAAAGCGCGCGCCGGATGAGCGCGATACCAGCGACTACCAGACCATGTTCGCGGTCAATGAGGGTGCGGTCGCGGCGCCGACCGCGGGACTGCATTTTACGCAGGCGCTGGAAACCGCGTTGCGTGAACGGGGCATCGAAATCCACCGCGTAACATTGCATGTGGGGGCAGGGACCTTTCTGCCGGTCAAGGCCGAAGATACCAGTGGGCACAAGATGCACGCGGAATGGGGCACAATCTCCCGCACCACGGCCGATGCGCTGAATGCGGCACGCGGCAGAGGCGGTCGGATCGTCGCCGTCGGCACCACCGCGCTGCGGCTTCTGGAAAGCGCCAGCGCGGAAGATGGCGCGATCGAGCCGTTCACCGGCGAGACCGCGATCTTTATCACGCCCGGCTATCGATTTCGCGCGGTGGATATTCTCATGACCAATTTTCACCTGCCGCGATCGACGCTGTTCATGCTGGTATCGGCTTTCAGCGGCCTCGACACCATGAAACGGGCCTATGCCCACGCGATCAGCAGGGGCTACCGGTTCTATTCTTACGGCGACGCCTGTCTGCTATTTCGTGATAAGTCCACCTGATGATATCAGCCAATCCTTTTGAACTGCTCGGCCGTGACGGCAGAGCGCGCACCGGGCGGCTGACGACGCCACATGGCCCGGTGCAAACGCCTGCCTTCATGCCGGTCGGTACCGCCGGCGCGATGAAGGGCTTGCATTGGCGCGAGGTGCGCGATGCCGGGACGAATATCGTGCTCGGCAATACCTATCATCTGATGCTGCGGCCGGGCGCCGAGCGCATCGCCGCCCTCGGGGGCCTGCAAAACTTTACCGGCTGGAACGGACCCATGCTGACCGACTCCGGCGGCTTCCAGGTCATGTCGCTTGCGGAATTGCGGAAAGTGCGCGAGAGCGCGGTCACCTTTCGCTCGCATATCGACGGCGCCATGGTCGAGCTTTCACCGGAGCGCTCGATCGAGGTGCAGCGGCTGCTCGGCTCCGATATCGCCATGCAGATGGACGAATGCGTGCGGCTGCCCGCAGAGCGCAGCGATATCGAGCGCGCGATGCAGCTGTCATTGCGCTGGGGAGAGCGCAGCAGGCGCGCCTTTGAGGCCGCGCCTGCTGGATACATGTTGTTCGGCATCGCGCAGGGCGGCGACGTCCCGGAACTGCGCCGAGCCAGCGCGCGAGGCCTCATCGAGATCGGCTTTCACGGCTACGCGATCGGAGGCCTCGCGGTCGGCGAACCGCAAGCGGTGATGCTCGCCATGATTGATGAGGTCACCCCGATCCTGCCCGAGGGGCGTCCGAGGTATCTGATGGGTGTCGGCACGCCCGAAGATATCCTGGAGGCGGTCGCGCGCGGCATCGACATGTTCGATTGCGTGATGCCGACGCGCAACGGCCGTCATGGGATGGCGTTCACGCGGTTCGGCCAGATCAATCTGCGCAACGCCCGACATGCTGACGATCCACGGCCGCTCGACGAAGAGAGCCCGTGGCCATCCACGCGCGGTTACGCGCGCGCCTATCTGCATCACCTTGTCAGGTCTGGCGAGACGCTGGGGGCGATGCTGCTGTCGGAAATCAACATCGCGTATTACCAGCGCCTGATGCACGACATCAGGGACGCGATTTCAAAGGGCACCTTCGAAAGCTTTTGCGAATGCACGCGCGCCGAATGGGCGAGGGGTGATATCCCGCCGCGCTAGATCCCGTTTCGATAGAATCGAAACGGGACTCTAGATTCTTGGTTTTGACGCGTTTTCTTAACGCGAACCGGTTTCCACTTCGCTCGAAAAACGCTTTAGATGCCGTCGCTGAATACGGTCAGGCTTAGTTGCAGGCAAATCGCCTCAGCGAATGCTTGGTCACGAAACCGTAGCCACAGGTGTCGCAGGTCCAGAGATAGCTGACGACGTTGTCGGAAACAAAAGCGGAAGCTTCCGCAGCCACCATTGAATCCGCGCAAACCGGGCAGGTCGGCAGATCGCATACGCGCGGGTCACCGTTAGGCGCGACGGTCGACAGGACTTCAGCGAGTGCTGGCATCGTGACCTCCTTGCGATCTGAACTTGAGGCTACCATACACAGAGTTGTTTGACGATACCGTAACGTAAATGCGTTCGTTGTTGGACAATCTAAATTTCTCAGCGGTTCCCGCAGCCGGTTTCCCAATTCCGATAAGTTTGGGAGCGCTGCATTTGCGTTGCAGCATCCTGATGCACCGCACACTCAAACGGTCATGCATACCTGGTTGGCTTCACCGGTGACCGGCCTCACCGGTGGCCGGCTTCACCGAAAGGTTAATCAATCCTCTATTTCAGCTTCGCTGTGAGTTTCCCGGTAGCCGGTGTATTTGCGCCAAGCTGACGCGCTGCCTTTTTTTCCGGCACACGTTCCAGCATTTTACGGGAATTCAATCCAAGGCGAAAAGAGAAACCCAGCAACGGTATGCAAATTAGATCTAAGCAGGTTTTGCCTAGCAACCAACCACTCCGCTGGCTCGGCAGGCGGAACGGCGGTCAACCTCCCATTGCTTTCAACGGAGCGTGCACCATGCGTTACCTTTGGTTATTCCGGCGGTGGCAAATCGCGCGCTAACCAGCCGGCCACCCGTTAAGGCCATCAGTCGCTCGAAAGCAAAAGAAAGGTGTCGCTTACCGGACAAATCGGGCGCATAGTCAGGACACATCGCCGACTTAAGGTAAGCAATCGGGTTGGAAAATGCGGCCAAATGGGCCGCCCGATAGTGATCCAACCGAATAGATTTTGGACCGTCTGCTAATGACGGGTACCGGACAGACTCAAGCTTGCAAACGATCTACACCGGCGAAAATACCCCCGCGGGGGCGTCGACTCGGAACGCCACGTTCATCCCTGCGGAAAGCGGCCCAGACCGACCGGGCGGGATATTATTTTGGACATCCATGCAGCGAGCCCGCTGGCCAACAAATTGTTGGCAGCACTGCCGCACGCCGATTCCAGTTCCTTGTTCGCTCATTTTACCATCGTTCCGATGGCACAAGGGACGGTGCTGATTAACGTAGACGATGAGGTCGATCAGGTTTTCTTCCCTCTGAGCGGGATGATTTCGCTACTTGTCCTCTTAAGAAACGGCACCGCTATTGAAACAGCGTGTGTAGGCCGCGAAGGCGTCGTCGGTGCAATGGCAGGACTGGGGTTGCACAGGTCAGGCGTCCGGGCGGTCGTTCAACTTGCTGGCACTTTCGCCCGCATACCGGCGCCTCAATTCAGGAAAGCGACTGCGAACAGCGCGGCGATTTCAAATCTGTGCATTCGACATAACGAGGCACTGCTCACGGAGGCGCGCGTCACCGCCGCGTTCAATCTCTCGCATTCAGTGGAGGCGCGTTTTTGCCGCTGGTTGCTTCAAAGCCGCGACCACGCAGAGAGCGATACAGTGCCGCTGACACAAGAATTTCTTTCGCAGATGCTAGGAGTGCGCCGCACGTCAGTCACGGAAGTTGCAATCAAAATGCAGGATGCGGGCGTGATCAGCTACTCGCGTGGCATCATCAAGATTGTCGATCTGCAAAAACTGAAAGATGTTTCCTGCGAGTGCTACGAGACGTTGCGCGACGAGACACCCGAATAGTCATTGCTCCTCACTCGGCCTTCAACGTCGCCACAAAAGCTCAACATCGCATCGTTGGTAAAATTGCACAGCATTGTTCGAGCGCAGCGACTGTTTGTACGGTCGTCGACATTTTTGGAAAATTTACGTGATCCGCTTGAACGCCAGCGGCGTGAATCCTGTTTCGCTTGGACGGATAGGAGCGGAGGATATCATGAGCAAGCGCAATTCGGCCTCGCCCGACAAACGCGACCTCGATGCCAAAGCAATTGACGCCATGATGGTGGCCCAAAATATGCCGCCCGGCTCGGCGCGAACCGAAGCCCTCAAGAAGGCGGAAAAGCTCTGCCACGCTGCGGACACCTACAAATATCTCTTTTCCAACGAACTCAAGCCGCCCGAATAGGCGTTTGCGCTGGCAACGCGAACGTGCGCCGCGGACGAACTAGAAGTTTCGCGCAGAAATTCGCGCAGAAAAAAGGTTACCAGGCCTAAACCCTTGTTCACCAAATCCGGCGACGGTCGGATGCGTATCATGCCCAGCCGTCGCCGACCTCAACCCGGCAACGGCTTTTTGTGAGGGCCTTGGTTGATCGTCCTGGACGCCTTGAGACGATTCCGGGTCGCTGCCCGGACATCGTTCACAAATTTGTCGGCAATCGGCTCAGTCCCGGGCTCGGCATCGTCAATCATCTTCTGAAAGAACGCCGCCGCATATACATCGCTGGCACGTCGAGATGGTCATCCGTCGACAAATCGTCACGCTTGACGCCCTTGCCCTTACAAATTCTCCAATAATTCCGTGTGTAATTGCAGAATACTATGGCGTTCGTTTCGTTATTTGGTCACTTTCTGGTTTTGCGATGCAGCGAATTTTTAACTCTCCGCATTGTGCCTTGCACGCGGGCGCAAGCTGCCCCTAATGAAGCAAGCGCCCCTAATTTCACCCACATTGCTGCCACAGGAGTTGTCATGGACGCGTCATCAGCTGCTACGAGTGCCGTGCACCGTCCCGGCCGAGGCCGTGTCTTCGACAGCATCGTGGATGCGATCGGCGATACGCCAATCGTCCGATTGCGAAAAATGCCGCAGCAGCACGGCGTGAACGCGACAATTCTCGCCAAACTTGAATATTTCAATCCGGCCGCAAGCGTGAAGGACCGCATCGGGGCCGCGATGGTCATCGCGATGGAAAAGGCCGGCGTGATCAACGCCGATACCGTGCTGATCGAACCGACCTCGGGAAATACCGGGATCGCGCTGGCGTTCGTCGCGGCCTCGCGGGGCTACCGGCTGAAGCTGGTGATGCCGGAATCGATGTCGATCGAGCGGCGCAAAATGCTGGCGTTCCTCGGCGCTGAAATCATTCTGACGCCGGCCGCTCAGGGCATGAAGGGCTCGATCGCGACCGCGGAAGAACTGGTGCGGACCACGCCCAACGCCGTCATGCCGCAGCAGTTCAAGAACCTAGCCAATCCCGACATTCACCGCCGCACCACGGCAGAGGAAATCTGGAACGACACCGGCGGCAACATCGACATTTTCGTCGCCGGGGTCGGCACCGGCGGCACCATCACAGGCGTGGGGCAGGTGCTGAAGCCGCGCAAGCCCTCGCTGCGGATTGTCGCCGTGGAACCCGAGGAAAGTCCGGTACTTTCCGGCGGGCAACATTCCCCGCACAAGATCCAGGGCATCGGCGCAGGGTTCATTCCGGATATCCTGGACCGCTCCGTCATCGACGAGATCGTCAAGGTCAACAGCACGACCGCGATCGATACCACGCGGGCTCTCGCGCGCAATGAGGGCATTCCCGGCGGCATTTCCTCGGGCGCCGCGATCGCCGCCGCGCTTGCAATCGGCAAGCGGCCGGAAAACGCGGGCAAGACCATTCTCGCTATCGTGCCATCGTTCGCGGAGCGCTATCTGTCGACGGCGCTATTCGAAGGAATTTAATCGTGCCAGATCAACCGAGACGACCAAGGACCCTGAACGACGCCCGAACCGAAGCTGAAGCCGCGTTCAAGCGGACCACGACCAAGGTGGCAGAGGCGCCGCCCAAAAAGACCACGCTTCCGGGTGTGAAGGAACTGGTTTCGCTGCGGATCGACCAGGACGTTCTCCAACACTTCCAGGAGGGCGGACCCGGCTGGCAGGATCGCATCAATGATGCGCTGAGGAAGGCGGCAGGTAAATAAGCCGGGCACGGTTCATGCGCTCACATCTAGTGCGCGTTTGGCTTGCGCTTCTCGCCGGAGCGCAAATGACGTCGGCGTCGGCGGAATCGGTGCCGTTCAACTGCGTCATTTTGCCGGGCAGTGAGTTGGCCAGCATCATGATGACAAATTCGCTGGCGAGCGACGCCTCCTGCATCGTGACCTGCAAGTTCTCAACGACCAAATACGACAACAATCCGCAGATCACCTGCGCCAAACCGATTCCGGCCGGCAAGGAAGTGGAAATGTGCCGGCTGTCGTCGGGCGGCGATAAAATGGTGAAACTGACGGAGGGGCACGCGGAGTGCACAAGATAGATCGACGCGAAGACCAAAAAGCCCGGGATGAACCGGGCTTTTGCTAGTCGAGCGAAGTCAGTGATCGGACGATCAGCGTCGGAGCATGCCGCCAACGACGCCGCCCATGACCCCGCCGATGAAGGCGGCACCGGGATCCGGGCCACCACCGCTACGCTGACCGCCGCCGCCACCGCCGCCACCTCCGCTGCTGCGGCGCGCAGGACGAGCCGGCTTTTCGTCGGAGTCGTCGCGGGAGGCGGTTGGGGTGGCTGCGACGATTTCTGTCAACAGCGCCTTGTGCTGCAGCCTGTTGAGGTAACCGGTCTTGGGGTAGCCGCGCGCCGCCTGCCAGCGCGTAATCACCGCACGCGTCGACTCGTCGAACTTGCCGGTAATCCTGGTATCGAAACCAAGGCCGGTCAGCCGGCGCTGCACGTCGCGGCGCTGGCCTTTGTCGAGGCCGATCTGGTCTTCCGTGGTCTGGCTGGATTCCTCAGTGAACGTCAGGGGATCGATGCCGGTCGTCAGGTTGCGGGTCGTGGTCGACAGACCGCTCTCCAGAGCGGCGATCCGAGCCAGCGCGAGCGGTTTGAACTGGCCATTGGGATAGCTGGTCAGATAAGCGTTGAGCTCTTCCGGCTTGTTCGACTCCTTGACCGAGCGCCAAAATTCCAGCTCGACGTCGGTAGCAGCGGAGGTTGAGGCAGCAGCAGCCCGGGCTGAAGACGCCGGTGCGGCGCCGGCAACAGGTGCCGAAACCGGATTGAGATAGACCGAGCCGATCAGGTTGGTGTGGCCCCAAGGCAGCTGGCCCTTGTTGGTCTCTTCGTTGACCTGCGCGCGCACCTCGGTCATCGCCTGCTGAATCTCGAGGCCGGGCGAGGTGATGTGGGCAATCAGGGCGCGCGTAAACGGACTGTTGGTGCCTTCCTGGCCGTCCAGCGCGGTCTGCCCGGGACCCGTCGCGAAGGCGATCAGGGTGCCTTCACCGGATTTCATTTCCGCAAGCCCCGACTGTACCGACACGCTGCGGGTCGCGGAATTTGATTTGATCTTGGCGGTGAAGGGATTGTCGCGGCAGGCATCGAGGAACACGAGCTTGACCTTGGCGTCGCTCATGGTCTGGTCGAGCGTGAGGTCGATATTGATCGCGGCCCCGAGCTTGACGTCCATTTCCGACTTGATGTCGGCATCGATCGGCAACAAATAGTTGGTTCCGCTGATGGCGATGCCGTGGCCGGCGTAGAAAAATACCGCGACGTCGGCGCCTTGCGCCTTCTTGCCGAATTCAAGCAGGCGCTCGGTCATTTTATCGCGGGTAAGATTGGTGCCTTCGACGACTTCAAAGCCCACATTGCGAAGCACGGCCGCCATCGCCTGGGCGTCGATCGCAGGGTTCGGAAGCTGCGCTACGTTTTTGTAGGCGCCATTGCCGACGACAAAGGCGATGCGCCGGTCGGCCTTGGCCGCTTGCGCCGAGAACAACATGCAAAACAGGGAAACAATAACGGTGAGATAGCGCATCTGAAAGCCCCGGATCGAATCGAGCATCTTACGCTGCAACGCGTCATGGCAGA
>VAZH01000144.1 GCA_005884465.1 Alphaproteobacteria bacterium
GCAGCCGTCCCGTGTTGCCGCCAAGGCGAAACTCGGCATCGGCGAGCCCTACGCGAAACAGCCAATCGTCGAACTCCGGGGCGCGCTTCAGCCCGAACAGATCGCGGATATAGAGCGCGTCGTGGAACGAGGTGGATTGATAGTTCAGCATGACGTCATCCGCTCCGGGCACCCCCATGATGAAGGTCACGCCGGCCGCGGCGAGCAGCGTCAGCAGATTGTCCATATCGTCCTGGTCGGCCTCGGCGTGGTTGGTGTAACAGACGTCCACGCCGAGCGGCAGGCCGAGCAGCTTGCCGCAGAAATGGTCCTCGAGCCCGGCACGGATGATCTCCTTGCCGTCATAGAGATATTCCGGGCCGATGAAGCCGACCACGCTATTGACCAGCAAGGGATCGAAAGCGCGCGCGACCGCGTAGGCGCGCGCTTCGCAGGTTTGCTGGTCGACGCCGTGATGGGCGTCGGCCGAAAGCGCCGAGCCCTGCCCGGTCTCGAAATACATCACATTGCTGCCGACGCTACCGCGCCGAAGCGAGAGTCCCGCCTGGTGGGCTTGCCTCAGGGTTGCGAGATCGACCCCAAAACTCCGGTTGGCGGCCTGCGTTCCCGCAATCGACTGAAACACCAGATCGACCGGCAAGCCCTGATCAATCAATCCGAGCGTGGTCGTCACATGGGCCAGAACGCAAGCCTGGGTCGGAATCTGCAGCCGCGCAATGATGTCATCGAGCAGCCGCAGCAACCCGCCGATCACCGCCGGATCGTCGCTTGCCGGATTGATGCCGATGCAGGCGTCACCGGATCCCAACACGATGCCGTCGAGGATCGAAGCGGTGATGCCCTTGGCGTCATCGAAGGGATGATTGGGTTGCAGCCGCACGCTCATTCGCCCGCGCAGGCCAATCGTGTTGCGAAAGGCTGATGTCACCTCGCATTTTTTCGCCACCAGGATGAGATCCTGGTTGCGCATCAGCTTTGATACGGCCGCGGCCATTTCCGCGGTGATCCCGCGCGATAGTTTCTTGAGAACTTCACCGCTCGCCGCGTCGGAGAGCAGCCAATCGCGGAACGACCCGACGGTCAGCGAAGAGATGCCCGCAAAGGCTGATGCGTCATGGGTGTCGATGATCAAACGCGTGATTTCGTCGTCCTCGTAGGGAATGACGGTTTCATGCAGGAATTGTTTCAAGGGAATGTCGGCCAGCACGATCCGCGCCGCGATCATTTGCTCCGCGCTGTCGGCTGCGATCCCCGCCAGGCGGTCGCCGGACCGCGGCGGCGTGGCCTTGGCCAAGAGATCGCGCAAATTTTCGAAGACATAGCTGGTGGCATCGATGGTGTGGCGGTAGACCATGGCTGCTCCCGACCGGCAGCGCCTTACGCGCTGTGGCTCCCGCAAAGACTATCAGCTGAAGAGATTCTACGCAGCCCAGACGGTGGGCGAGGGATAATCCCGTAAGCATTTGATGTTATTCATCAATTCTTGGCACAGTGTTGCCACCCGCTGTTATTTCCAAGAGCCGCGCCAGGACCGCGCAGATCTCGCATCACGTTCCAAATGAGGTGAACGATTAATGATTTTTACATGAACATTCTGCATAATTTTTTGGCGGCCGACGGTAGTGACCGGCCTCCTAGGAGGCGCTGTTCATGCCTGAAAAAGCGAATTTCGACAAACCCTCTTCCGGCAACGCTGTTGGGTCCCGGCTTTCGCTGGCAGCCAAGCTGTACGCGATCTTCGCCCTGTTCGCTGTTTTGACTGCGGCGATCACCATACTCTCCGACTACAACACCCGTCGGAACGCGGAACTTACGGAAGCCATCGAGACTGCGAGCCGCTCCGCACTCAATGTCGAGCGTGTCAATTCGCTGGTCTATGCCGTCGTGATGGAATCCCGGGGCATCTATATGTCGACGGAACCCGCCGTCGTGAAGAAGTATGGCGATGGGCTTGTCAAGTTCAACGACCAAATCCTTGCCGTAGTTAAGGACTGGGAATCCATCGTCCGGGCAGATGACGCCCAGCAGTTCGCCGTTTTCAAGAAACGCATCGAACAATTCGTCGACTTCCGCAAGGAGTTGGTTCGCCGCGGAATAGAGATTAGCGGCGCCGCAGGCCGCGAGTGGGGCGACAACGATGCCAATCGCAGCGTGCGTTCCGCCCTCAACAAGGATCTTGAAGCGCTTTCCAAGGTCTATGCCGAACGCAGCAAGGAGATCGCCCGGCAAACCGAGGCCAACCGCTCAATGGCATTTGTCCTGACTGGTCTCGGCGGCCTGGCGCTCGTCCTGGTCTGCGTCGGCGTCTTGATCATCTCCCGCTCGGTGGCGCGGCCACTGTCGGCGATTACCGCAACCATCAAGCGTGTCGCCGAAGGCGCCGAAAGCGTCAAGGTTCCGCATACCAATCGGGCCGACGAGATTGGTGCGCTGGCATGCGCGATCCAGGTCTTTCAGGAGGCGATGGACCGTAACCGCAACCTCAATGCGCAGGTCTTGCGGGAATCCAAGGCGCGCGAAGAACGGGCCCAGCACCTTGAAACCTCGGTAGAAGCGTTCCGAGGCGCGATCGGAGGTGTGCTGCGCGCGGTCAACGATAACGCGTCGGCGATGCGCGATACCGCGGAGTCGATCACCAAAGCAGCATCGGATGCAAATGGACGCGCCGTCGCCGCTGCCGGCGCTACCGAACAGGCCTCCAGCAATGTTTACGCCGTCGCCAGTGCCGCCGAAGAACTATCGACTTCGGTCGAGGAGATCGGCCGACAGGTCCGTCAATCGGCAGGCGTCGTCGAACAGGCCGGCCTTCGCACCGAAAGGTCGATCGCCGAAATTGAGAGTCTCGCGGCAGCGACCCAGCGCATCGACGGCGTGCTCAATCTGATCCAGACGATCGCCGAGCAAACCAATCTTCTGGCGCTGAATGCGACGATCGAAGCCGCTCGCGCCGGCGACGCCGGTCGCGGCTTCGCGGTGGTTGCTCACGAGGTCAAGGCTCTGGCCGAGCAGACCGCCAAGGCGACCTCTGAGATAGGTCAGAATGTCAACCAGATCCAGGCATCGACGCGGAATGCAGTCGATGCCGTACGCGAAATTGGTAACGCCGTGCGTGACATCAATGAGGTCACGTCGAACATCGCCGGAGCCGTCGGGCAACAAGATGCCGCGACCCGCGAGATTTCCGCTAATGCGCAATTGGCTGCTCAGGGCAATGAGACTTTGGTTACCAATATTGGTTCGCTCAGCAACGCTATCGGCGAGACCAGCAAGGCCGCGACATCAGTGCTCTCGGCGTCTACTGAGCTGACTTCTACGGCGGAAGTTCTGTCACGCGAGGTCGACAAATTCTTCGACAATTTGCGCGCTGATCCGCTTGACCGCCGTGGCAGCGAAGCACGGCGGACCGCCACTGCTGGTTAGCCGAAGACGAGCGAGCGCGCCTGTCACAAAAGAGCGAACCATTGTCCTTATACAAAGGCAAAGCAGACCTACTTCAGTGGAGGACCAACGTCCGTTTGGGACCCCAAGGCGACCTCGTTCGCAGTCATAACAATGCGCTTGTCAGTAGCCAAACACCCCATGCGATAAATGCCAAGCCTGCAATGCGCGAGATCGCACGACCGACAGGCATAATCTTCTCAGCCAGCACAAAGATCGTAATCGCGGCGATCCACAGCACATTCATCACTCCGCCTACAAACAACAACGCCATCAGTGCCCAGCAGCAGCCAACGCAATACATGCCGTGGCGGGCACCCAGTACGAGAGAGCCCAGCCTATCGCTGCGAAAGCCGCCATGCTGCTGAATGAAGACCCACGGCGCCTGGCATTGCCGAAGGCAGGCGTCCTTGAGCGGCGCCCACTGATAGACGCCCGCTGCGATCATAATGAGCCCGCCGAATACCCCGCCCGCACCTGCCATAGTGGGTGTGAGCAAGCTCTGCCGTTCCAACACCCATTGCGCGAACGTTGCGCCGAAGGCGAAGGCAATCCAAACGAAAAGATAGCCCGCTGCGAACCACCAGGTGGCGGCAAGCGCCTTGCTTGTGTTCGCCGCCTGTCCGCCGACACGTGCATAGAGCAGGATCATGGGCGTAGCCGACGGCGTCATCATGCCGATCATCATCACCGCCCACATGGCAAACACGAACGCGAACTCGATCGCGTTCCAAGGCGCGGTGGCCGGTTTCATCGGACCGATCCCCGCTGGGATCATCCGAAAGCCGGACATGTCCATGCCACCCATATCCATGTCGGCGACAAGCCAAAGGACGTAGCCCCAAGCGAGTACCGTCAGGATAATTAGCGTGGCTGTTACGATCACGCGATCGCGTCGCAGGATCGCCGCGAGCGTCGTATCAACCATACTCAGCGTACAATGCCGCTTTGGCAGAGATTAATTTCCGCGAATTGTCCGTAGGAATCGGTGAGCTCAAACTTGATCGGTTGCGAAGTCTTGGTCCAGCCGCGCCCGATTTCGGCAAGCTCGTATTCGAAGCCGCCCACCATATCGATGCGAACCCGGTGCGCCGCTCCCGTCACTGGATTAAGGATTGGCTCGCCGCGGCCTTCCGTAATGCCCGGCACAACCAGTCGAGCCTTCCGCTCTGCAATATCAACTTGAAACTCGATCGGGGCGAAGATCGGGTCGTGCAGCTTTTCGAACGTCGAGGCGAATACGTTGAACACTGTCGCGCCCGGCTCGGTGTCCTGGCCGGTGAGGATACGCAACAGCACCCCCCGTTGTGCCTCGGTCGCGCGCTCATCGATAACTACGGCAGCTTCGCCCTTACCCTCATGTATCGCGCCGGGCCAACGGAAAATTCCTACAAACTTCAAGTCATCGAGCTTGGTCGGCCCGTGATAGCCCTGTTCGATCTGGAACCCGGCGACTGCCTGGCAATTTCCGTGGGTCGGCAATCCGTTGAATTGGCAGGGACAACCATAGGAGCAGTTGCAGTTGGCGAATTCACGTCCCTTGATCATCCATTTGGTGTCGGCCATCATTACCTCCCACGTGTACTCCTGGCAGCGAGGAAGATCGCACCACTGGGCTGCCCTGAACGATAACAGAACGGGGGTTTTTCCGAAAGCCGAAAGGACCGAAGGAGTTGTGGGCTCCCCGATGTCGGGCGCTGAGCCCCGCTTGAGACCAGGATAACGCCGCAGCCGCGCCGGCGACCACGACGCCGGCTGCGGTCCATGGCCAAGGTACGACGGAACGCTTTTCCCGGGCGAGCATCGAGCCTTTTCGATGCTCGCCTTTGGCGGAGACGCCCGACGCAGAAACAAGCGGCTCGTGACCGCTTACCGCGATCGCAGCAAGGCCGGACTTGCGATCCTCACGTCATTCTACCAGCAGCACATCCACGGCCACGGTTAGCTTTTGCTTGCGCGAGCCCACGATGATGCCATCGACCGGCGACACATCGGAAAAATCCCGCCCAACGGCAAGCACGATGTGATCGTTCTCGACCACAAGGTCATTGGTCGGGTCGAAGCCGATCCAGCCGATCTCCTCGCCGCACCACAGCGAGACCCAGGCGTGGGTCGCGTCCGCACCTTGCAGGCGCGGTTTGCCAGGCGGCGGGATGGTGCGCAGATAGCCGCTGACATAGGCCGCCGGCAGTCCGAGCCCGCGCAGTCCTGCGATCATCACATGTGCAAAATCCTGGCAAACGCCATGGCGCTTTTCGAACACTTCGTTGAGCGGCGTCGAGATGACGGTCGCTTTCGGGTCGTACTTAAAATCGCTGCGGATCCGGTGCATCAGGTCGACCGCGCCGGCAACAATTCCGCTTGCCGGCGGAAAGCTTGCCGCCGCATATCCGGTGACCGGCTGCTGCACCGGCACCAGTGGGCTCGCAAACACGTAACCGATCGGCGAGGCGGGGCCGAGAGTTTTGGCCTCGAATGCGAGGTCGCGGACGTTCTCCCATGCGGGACTTTGCGCCGCGCGGCCCGGGGCGTGGCGGCAAACGGTAACCCGCGATCGTGAATCGATGCGAAGGGTGCGATGCGGGGCTTCGATCAGGACGCTCTCGGTATGCGTGCCGAAAAAGTCGTGCCGCACCGTGCGGTCCGCAGGCCGCGGCCTGATATCGACGCTGTGTGAGACCAAGCGTTGTCCGTCGGCGCTCCTCGGCTCCAGCCGCAGCGAGCATCGCGCGAAACCGACCGGACTTTCATAACTGTAGGTGGTGACGTGCCGGATGTCGTAGATCACGCGAGGCCCGTCAGCTTTTCAGGCCGGCTCGCATTGGGCCCGTGCGGAAAATAATGCAATCCGATGGCATCAGCGAGGTTGAGCAGGTCCTGCTCCAGCGCAAACAGCGTCTTGGTATCGAGGCTTGCCGCCTCCGATGTCGTCAGCGTCGCCTGCAGCGCGACGGCAAGACGCTGCGGACGCTCGATCAGTCCGCCCTCCTTCAAGGTCGGCAGGCTGGCGATGTGATCGTTCAGCGCAAACACCTGAAAGGCGACGGATCTTGGATTGTAGGGATCGAGCACCACGAGATCGCGCACCGGCGCCAGCAGCGGCCCGACCAGATAGCGCGAGCGGTAGGTGATCTGGCAATCCACCAACGTCAAGAGAATGTCGAGGTCCTCGCCGCCGGCTTCGTCATAGGCAAACTGGCGCGCGAAACGCACGGTGTTGATGGCGCGCTCGGCGCGGCGGCCCATTTCGAGAAAACGCCAGCCGGCGGCGCGGTTCATGTTTTCCTGGGCCAGGCCCGCGAAGCTCGCAAGCTCCTGCAACGTCAGTTCGGCGGCACTGACGACGCCATCGTCATCTTCAACCTCCTGGGCAAGCCGCTCCGTCATCTCGGTAATGACTTGCCAGGCATCCGGCGAAAGCCGTTCACGCAGCGATGTCGCGGTTCGTTGTGCCGCCCGCAGCAGCGACAACGCCGAACCGAATTTGTCTTCGGCCTGCAACGCTTCGGCGACGATCTTCGCTGGCTGCGCCCGCGACGCCTGCGACGTCGCGCCCCATGTCACCAGAAGCCGGTGGATTCGCTCCACCGAATGAAGCACGGTCGACGGCTCCTTGCCGGGATCGCGCTGCGACGTTCCGAGCGCCCGCACCAGCCGCAACGTCGCTTCGGCGCGCTCGAGATAGCGGCCGAGCCAGAACAGATTGTCCGCTGCCCGGCTCGGGACCACGCCGGCGATGCGTCTGATCCGCACCGTATCCATTGCCGGCAGCAGGCTGGCCGTCGAAACCGCCTTGTCGGAGACCACCCAGACGTCCGCCGCCCTCGCGCCATCCCCCATCGATACCGCGCGGGCATCGAGTTGGTCGGCGATCCGGCAGAAGCCGCCGGGCATGATGATCCAGCCGTCGGGAGTTGCGGCCGCGAAAACCCGCAGCACAAAGGGGCGCGGCGTGATCCGCCCCTGGTCCCACACCGGCGTGGTCGACAGCCGTACCAGCTCCTGGCCGACATAGTCGATGCCGCGATCGTTGATCGCGGCCTCAAGCCGATCGCGCTCGCTTCTCGACAACTCGCCGGCGAGCACCGGCCCGTGACCCGGAAAGCCGGGGACGCCTCTGCGGTAAGCGCCCTCGATCGCAACCTCGTCGAGCCGCGACAATACCTCTTCGCGCGCGGTTTTTTGCCCGCACCACCATGTCGCGATGTGCGGCATCTTCAGATCTTCGCCGAACAAGCGCCGGCTCAGGCTGGGCAGGAAGCCGAGCAGCGCTCGCGCCTCCATCACGCCGGAGCCCGGCATATTGGCGACGACGACGCCGTTTTTGCGCAGCACATCGATCAGGCCGGGCACGCCGAGCTGCGAGGAAGCATCCAACTCCAGCGGGTCGAGCGAATTGGAATCGACCCGGCGCAGCAGCACGTCGAGCCGCTTCAGGCCGGCGACCGTGCGGATATGGATGCGGTCGCCGCTGACAGCGAGATCGTCGCCCTCGACCAGCAGAAATCCGAGATAGCGCGCCAGCGTGGCATGCTCGAAATAGGTTTCGCTGAAGCTGCCGGGCGTCAGCAATCCGATCCGCGGCTCGTCGCGGTCGGCGCTGGCGCGCAGACTGTCGCGGAACGCCTCGAAGAACGGCGCGACCCGCTCCACATTCATCGATTTGTAGAGCGTGGTGAAAGCACGCGACAGCACCAGCCGGTTTTCCAGCGCGTAGCCCGCACCGGACGGCGCCTGAGTGCGGTCGCCCAGCACCCACCAGCGCCCGTCGGGCCCGCGGCCGACATCGGCGGCATAAAGATTGAGATAGCGGCCACCTGGCGGTTTGATGCCGCAAACCGAGCGCAGATATTCGGTGCTGCCGGCAATCGCTGCCGCGGGTATCGCACCCTCGGCAATCAATCGGCCCTCGCCATAGAGATCGCTGAGAACCAGCTCCAGCAATTCTGCGCGTTGCACGATGCCGGCGGTCAATTGCTGCCAATCGGTCTCATCGATCAGAAGCGGCAGATGGCTCAACGGCCAAAGCCGATCGGCGGTTTCGCCGGGTGCACGGTAAGTTACGCCGGCTTCCCGCAGGTGGCGGTCGGCGGATCCGAAACGCCGCTCGATTTCCGCGGGCGTCAGCGTGGCGAAGGCATCGAAGAAACGGCTCCAGACCGCACGCGGTGCGCCGTCCGGCGCGATGAACTCATCGGGGATTCCCGGCAGTCGAACATAGTCGCGCGTCCACTGCGCCACCCGCCGATTGCCCGGACGGGCCTTGGCTCCCTGACTGCTTGCCCGAGTGCTTCCCTGGCCGGCGTGCCCCGCCATCCCAACTCTCCTGCCCAAAGCCCATCCTCAATGGAGGAGCGGCGTCCTCAAGTCGAGGGTCAAGGGAAATTCAATTGTGCGTTCCTCGCGCGGCGGGTCGATCTTGCCGGGGCTATGGCCGTGATCCTGAAACCGGGCCAGCCGCCGCGCCTCGGCTTCGTAGGAATTGACCGGTTTGCTATCGTAACTGCGCCCGCCGGGGTGGGCGACGTGATAGACGCAGCCGCCCAGCGAGCGGCCGTTCCAGGTATCGATGAGATCAAACGTCAACGGCGCGTGAACCGGTATGGTCGGATGCAGCCCTGAGGCCGGTTGCCAGGCCTTGAAGCGGACGGCGGCGACCGCTTCCCCCGAGCGGCCGGTTTCCGTCATCGGCATCCGCCGGCCGTTGCAGGTGACCACGTGGCGGCCTTCGATGAAGCCGCTGGCCTTGACCTGCAACCGCTCCACCGACGAATCGACATAGCGCACGGTGCCGCCGGCCGAGCCCTCTTCGCCGAGAACGTGCCAGGGCTCCAGCCCCTGCCGCACTTCCAGCGCGACGCCACCATGGTGAACACGGCCGAACACGGGAAACCGGAATTCGAGCTGCGCGGCGTACCAATCCGGCGAAAAATCGTAACCGGACTGTTTTAGCTCCGTGAGCACGTCCAAAAAGTCTTCCCAGAGGAAATGCGGCAGCATGAAGCGGTCGTGCAGCGTCGTCCCCCAGCGCACGAATTTGCCCTGCTGCGGTTCGCGCCATAGTTTTGCGATCAGCGCCCGGATCAGCAATTGCTGCGCGAGCGACATGCGCGGGTCCGGCGGCATCTCGAGCGCACGGAATTCGACCAGCCCGAGCCGGCCGGTCGCGCCATCGGGCGAATAGAGCTTGTCGATGCAGATTTCGGCGCGGTGAGT
>VAZH01000648.1 GCA_005884465.1 Alphaproteobacteria bacterium
TCGGGGCTGCTATTGCCATCGCGTTCTCCGAAGCCGGTGCTGCGGTTGCGGTCAACTATCGGGAACGCGCCGATGATGCCGAGACGGTCGTAGAGAAGATCAAGGACATGGGCGGCCGCGCGATCGCGATCGCCGCCGACGTATCGCAGCCTGCAGCCGTCGCCAAAATGGTCGATCACGCCGCCTCGGCGCTGGGTCCGATCGACATTCTCGTCAACAACGCCGGCATCGCGATCGTCCGTGGCATCGATGACCTGACGGAAAGCGATTTCGACGTCACGATCGCGGTCAATTTGAAGTCGGCCTTTCTCTGCACGCAAGCCGTCCTGCCGGCGATGCGCGCGAAGAAGTGGGGCCGCATCGTCAATATCTCTTCCGGTGCTGCGCGCGGCGCCGGTGCCATCGGTGTTCACTACAACGCCTCAAAGGCCGGCATGGAAGGGCTAACGCGGGGCTATGCGGCGCGGCTGGTCAAGGAGGGCATAACGGTCAATGCGGTGGCGCCCTCGCTGATCGAAACCGACATGATGCGCGGCCGGCCCGATCTGGCGAGCCGGATTCCACTTGGCCGGCTGGGGCATCCCGAGGAAGTCGCACAGGCAGCGCTATTGGTTCTCGGAAACGATTACATGACCGGCCAGACGATTGTCCTGAATGGCGGCATGGTGTTCATTTGAGCGGGCAGATTCCATTTTACTGCTGTCATCGTCCGGCTTGATGTTCAGTCCGGACTGAACACTTGACCGGACGATCCAGTACGCCGCGGCCTTTCGATTCTATCAGCGGCGTCTCTGGAATACTGGGTCGCCCAGTCAAGCCGGGCGATGACGACAGAGAGTGTGGCGTGCGTCATCGCGAGGCCCTAGCCGGATGGAGCCAACGGGTCGGCGCGAAGCGCCGCCCGATGACAGGCTCCGCGCAATCCGGGATCGCGGCATCAACTCGACGGCCCCGGATTTCGCTGCTCTCCATCCGGGCTACGGGCCGAGCTGGTCCTACGCCGGCCTGAATCCCGCTTGCGTCAGCGCCGCGCGTCCTTGGTCAGAAGCCAAAGCCTGCAAAAACGCCTGGACCGCCGGGCGCTCTTTGCGCGCGGTGACCAGCGCGAAATCATAATGCTCTTCCGTCAGCGGAATGAAGCCCAGGCCCGATGCATCCGCGACCGGCGCGATGGTCACGCCCCAGTCGGCGCGATGCTGCGCTATCGCCGCTGCGACCGCGTTATGCGAGCGCGGCTGATTCCAATAACCGTCCGGGCGGGCGTCTCCGAGCAGCCGATCGATCAGGATGCGTGTGCCCGCCCCCTGGTTACGGTTGACCATGATGCAGCCGGGATCGGCGAGCGCGGCGCGCACCGCACTCTCCGCATTCAATCCTTCGAAGCGCGCATCGCTGACACGAAACACGATGCCCTGCATCCGCCGCCAGCCCTGCACCAGTTCGAGACCGGCCATCAGAAACGGCGCGTTGTAGCTTCCGGTCGCCTCGTCGAACAGATGGATCGGCGCAAAGTCGCATTCGCCGCGCCGCGCCGCCGCGAGACCGCCGAGGCTGCCGACCGCGATCGAGCGCACCGAAAGGCCCGCGCGCGCCAGTGGCGCCGTCACCAGATCGAGCCCGGTGCAGTGGCTTCCGATGATCACGAGGTCAGGTACCCGCACATGCGGCGTGAACAGCGTCACCTCGGCATCAGAGCCGGCCGGCATCTGATCGGCGAGCGCATCGATGCGCAGAAAGCCGTCGGCCTGCGCGAACGAAGTGATCGCGCCGGAGCCCTTGCCGGAGGGATAGGCGATCAATCCATCAGCGCCTTCGACCAGCGACACCATGACGAATTCGGCGCGGCCCAGTTCGGAGCCGATCCGCACCGGGACCTTTGCCGTGACCTTGGCATCGGAGCGCGGCGGCAGGCCTGCCATTCGCCGCAGCACCGGCACGATCATGTCGTGAAAAGTGAACATCGCGGAAGTTGGAAATCCCGGCAGGATCACCACCGGCTTGCCGTCGCAGACCGCAAGACACAACGGCTTGCCGGGTTTGAGTGCGACGCCATGCGCGATGATGCCGGGTTTTCCGAGCCGCGCGATGATGCGATGGGACACGTCGCCGGCGCCCTTCGAGGTGCCGCCGGACAACACCAGCATGTCGCAGGTCTCAAGCGCCTTGCGCATGGCGGCCTCGAGCTGTTCTTCGTCATCGGCAATGGCGCCGAGAAACACCGCTTCCCCGCCGTTCTCGCTCACCGCCGATGCCACGATCGCGCCGTTGGTGTCGTAAATCTCGGCGGGGCGCAGCGGCTGGCCCGGCTGCACCAGTTCGTCGCCGGTCGAGATCACCGCGACGCGCGGCCGGCGCGCGACCGAAACCTGCGCGATCCCGCAGGCAGCCAACATGCCGATCTCGCGCGAACCGATCACGGTGCCGGCACGAAACAGTGCCTCGCTGCGCGCAATGTCGGAGCCGGCATAGGATATGAACTGTCCCGGCGAGGCGGCGCGGCGGATCTCGATCGCGCGATTGCCAACAGGCTGGGTATGCTCGACCATGACGATAGCGTCGGCGCCGCGCGGCACCGGACCGCCGGTCGCGATCGAAGTGGCGGTGCCCGACAGCACCGGCCGTATCGGCGCGGTGCCGCAGGCGATGACTTCGTCGTTCAGCATGATGCGCACCGGCGTCGCCTCGCTGGCGGAGGCCAGATCGGCGGAGCGCACCGCAAAGCCGTCGACATTGGAGCGGTCGAATGGCGGCACGTCGATCGGCGCCACGATATCTTGCGCCAGCGCGCAGCCGAGCGCATCCGAAAGCGGCCGCTGCTCGGTTGGGATGGCGCGCGGAAACAGCGCGGCCTCGAAATGCTCTAGCGCCTCTTCGCGCGAGAGGATGTTCAGGAACTGGTCCTGGTCCACGCTGTCGCGGCTTGTCGAAAACGGCACATTGCTCATGTCGAACCCATATCAGTCCCGTAACATATAAGCATCCACCGGCGTGCCCACAGCAAAACCCTCGCTGGCGGCGGGTACCGCGAGCCAGCCATCGGCGCGGGCGATGGTCTCGAGCGACATATCGCCGACAGAAAGCGGCATCCAGGCGCCTTCGATTTTCGCGAGCAGGACGATTTCGGCGATGCCGACGCTCGAGGCAATCTTGCGTGCCAGCGGCAGCGTCACCGGCTGCCGCCGCGGCAGCCGCCCGGAAAGCTGGTCCAGCACGGGCAGTGCAAGCGTCCACCACGCCGCGAGCGCCTGATCCGGTGCCCCCGGCAACGCAATGACGGGAATTTTTGCGATTCTGCCGACGGCAGAAGTTCGGCCCGGCTGCAACGCGATGCCATGCGCGAGAACCTCGCCGCGCTGGGCCATTGCGGCGATCGCCGCGTCGGTGCGGCCGACGCCGCTGCCGCCGATGGTGACCAGCACGTCGCACGATGCGGTATCGAGCGCCGTCGCGATCGATGCGGCATCGCGCCCTTTGGCCTTGAGGAGGACAACGTTGGCCCCCGCCTCCCGCGCGTTCTCCGAGATCAGCTGCGCCGTCGCCGCATGGCCTGAGGCCGCGGGAATGTCGACAACGCGCAGGCGTGGGCGGCGCACCTCCAGTCTTTCCAGCCCCGCCGTACGTGCGACCAAAAGATCGAGCGGGCGGACGCGCCGCCCGGCGGCAATGATGGAACTAGCTTGCGCGATATCGCCGCCAAGGGGGCGAACGCCCTGCCCCGGTATCGCTTCTGCCAACACCTGAACCATGGAGCTTGTTTGATCGACGAGATCAGAATCGATCACGCAATCGCAACCCTCCGGCATGGCGTCGCCGGCTTCGACCCAGACCGGCGGTCGGGCCAGCGGCAGCGGCGAATAGGACGACGCGCCGACGAGATCGCGGGCGCGCAAGGCCCAGCCATCGCCAGCGGCGATATCGCCCTGCGGAAGCGCCTTCAATGGCGGCGTATTGGCGGCGACGCAGCCGAGCGCATTTGCGAGCGGAAGCGCAACGGGCGCCACCGGCTCAAGCCGATCCAGCAAAGCCGCGAGCGGTCGGGATCATAAGGGCCTCTCGTCGCCCGTTCGTGCGGCCCACGTGTTCACTCGATGACAATGCGGGGCGCGGGCTTGCTTGCGCTGCCCAAGGTGATCGCCGACCAGACGTTGCGGGCGATGTCGGTAAAATGCCTGGCATGAACGCCGTCGGGCTCGGTCGCGACAATGGGGCGTCCATCGTCGGAGGTTTCGCGAATCGCGATATCGAGCGGGATCTCGCCGAGATACGGAATTCCGCGCATTTCGGCCTCATGCCTTGCCCCGCCATGACCGAATATCGGCGTGACCTGATGGCAGATCGGGCAGCAAAAGCCCGACATGTTTTCGATCAATCCCAACAGCGGCACGTTCACTTTCTGAAACATCGCGATGCCGCGCCGCGCATCGATCAGGGCGATGTCCTGCGGTGTCGAGACAATCACCGCGCCGGTGAGCGGTGTTTGCTGCGCCATGGTGAGCTGGGCGTCGCCGGTGCCGGGCGGCAGATCGACGACGAGAATATCGAGCTCGCCCCACGCCACCTCGCGCAGCATTTGCGTGATCGCCGAAATCACCATCGGTCCGCGCCAGATCATGGCGAGGTCTTCCTCGACCAGAAAGCCGATCGACATCACCTTGACGCCAAAGCGTTCCATCGGCTCGAGCATGCGCGGTCCCACCAGACGCGGTTTGCCGCGCAGGCCGAACAGTTTCGGCTGCGATGGGCCATAAACGTCGGCGTCGAGTATGCCGGTTTTCAGCCCGATCGCGGCGAAGCCGAGCGCGAGATTGCATGAGGTGGTCGACTTGCCGACGCCTCCCTTGCCGGAGGCAACGGCGATGACGTGCTTGACACCGGGAATGCCGGCCGCTCTCGAGGTCGCGCGCGCTTGCAGGTCTGGGCGGGTGGCGGACACGACGTACTCCTCACGATCCAAGCGGATCGCCCTTCTTCGCATCGCGCGCGCGCAAATAGTCCTCGGTGGTCATGACGGGCGGCCGCTGCGGCGCCCCATGCGGGTCGAAGCTTTCGTTCACCACGGCCTCGACGCGGCAATCCGCGCACATCTTGATGACGTCGAGACGTTTGGCGTTGGCGCCCTGGAACATCCAGTGCTTCTCGCCGAGCTTGGCGAGCACGCGGTCGATCGAGCTTTTGGTTCCAAAGGGCGTGCCGCAGGCGATGCAAAGGAAAGGCTCTTCTTCCTTCAGCACGCGAAACGGCGCGTTCCAGGCCTTGAAATCGAGCCGCGGCTCAAGGCTAATGACCTTTTCCGGACACGTAGATTCGCAAAGCCCGCATTGCACGCACAGGCTTTCGGTAAATCGCAGCATCGCGCGGTCGGGATTGTCCGACAGCGCCCCCGTCGGACAGGCGGTGACACAGGCATGGCAGAGCGTGCAGCCCTCGACGTTGAGATTGACGCCGCCGAACGGCGCCCCGGGCGCCAGCGGCACGATATCGACCGGCGCGGGCGCGGCCAGATGCAGCTCGCGAAATGTGGTCTCAAGCACGTTGCGTTTGGCGCCGCGCGGAAGCGACGCCAACCGGCGCGGCATCGAGCATGGCGCGCAACTGGTCGGGATCGTCGGTCTCGATGATCCGCACCAGGTCCGCGCCGAAGCCGAGCGCTGCAATGATGCTGTCCGACATCTCGACCGTCCGGCGAAGCCCGGCAATATCGTGCCTGGGTTTTGCGCGCGTCACGATCGCAGCTCCGCCGCCGCCATAGGCAAAGACCGCTGCGATGATCTCCGGTCCGAGCTGCGTCACCTCGTTGACGCGGAGCGGCAGCACATTCGCCGGCAGTCCTGCGCCGAACCGCGCCAGGGCGTCGATGATGTCCTCGCCGTGCTCGCCGTCGTGGAACAAGACGATAGCCTCGCTGCCGCCGGCCTTGCGATAGGTCTGCAACAGCGTGCGCAGCCGCCGCATCAGCGCGTCCGCGCTCGGCAGCGAATACGATGCCGCGCCGGTCGGGCATGCGGATGCGCACGAGCCGCAGCCGGCACAGACGTTTTCGTCGATGACGACCGCATTGCCGTTCGGCGTGATCGCGGCGGTCGGACAGAGGTCGAGACAGCGCGTGCAGCCGGTGATGCCGGAGCGCGAATGGGCGCAGAGCGCCTCTTCAAAATGAACAAAGCGCGGCTTGTCGAAGGTGCCGACGAGGCCGCCCGCATCCGCGATCGCGCGTTCGACCGCAGCCCGGTCGCGCGGATCGGCGCGCAGATATCCCGGACGCAATTCATGCGCCGGGAACATGGGAACACCGCCTGAGAGATCGAGGATCAGATCGCAGGTCGAGATTGCGCCGTCGCGCGAAGGTCCGAACACGAGCTTGGCGCGCGAGGACGGTGATGGCAGCGCATAGTCGTCGATCGCAAGCTCAAACCGACCGAGATATCCGCGCGCATTGCGGACGGTGCCTTTGAGAACCGGAAACTCATTGGTCCTGCGCGGCGTCACCTCGCCGGGCTTGGTCAGAAGCACGGTGATGTCGAGGCGATCGGCGAGCCGCTGGGCGGCCTCGACCGCGACCTCGTCGCGGCCATAGATCAGCGCGACGCCGGTGCTTTCGAGCGTCACCAGCGAAATCGGCGGCATCTCCTCACCGGCCGCAGCGATCAACGCCGCGGCTTTCGGACCGGCCGCGGCGGCGTCGTTCGACCAGCCGCCGGTTTCGCGAACGTTGACAAAGGTGAGTTGAGCTTGCGGGAAATTCTCCGCGACTTCCCTGAACAGCGGGGCTTCCTGGGTGCAGGCGACCGTAACCGGCGCGCCGTC
>VAZH01000145.1 GCA_005884465.1 Alphaproteobacteria bacterium
CATCGTCTTCTCCGAAACGCCGGTGAAGGATTATCGGGCGCCGCCGCTGCTGGGAGAGAACACGGGCGAAGTGCTGGCGACGATCGGCTACGACGACGCCAAGCTCGATGCGCTGAAGAAGCAGAAGATCATCTAGTGTCCTGAATCTGAAGTTCGGCGGACTCCGAATTGACTCGATCATAGCTGACTCTCTTGTTTTTGGGAGGGCTGGCGATGGGTCGTGGCTTTGCTCCGCTGGGGCTGGATGAGGTTGAACGCGCTGAGTTGACGTCGCTGGCGTCGCGCCGAAGCACAGCGCAGGCCTTGGCGCTGCGGGCACGGATCATTTTGGCGTGTGCTGAAGGTGAGCAGAGCAAGATCGTAGCGGCCCGCCTGGCTATTGATCCTGAAACGGTCAGCAAGTGGCGTCGGCGCTTCGCCGAGCGTCGGCTTGAAGGTCTTTGGGATGAGCCGCGATCGGGGACACCCCGCACTATCGAGGATGCCCGAATCGAGGCGGTAATCGTCCGTACCCTTGAGACGAAGCCCGCCGACGCCACCCACTGGAGTTCGCGCGGCATGGCTCGGGCCAGTGGGCTATCAGTCTCGACAGTACAGCGGATATGGCGCGCCTTCGGCCTGCAGCCGCATCGGTTGGAGACCTTCAAGCTCTCAACCGATCCCGATTTCGTCGCCAAGGTTCGCGATGTTGTCGGTCTCTACGTGGCCCCGCCCGAGCGCGCCATCGTGCTGTGCGTCGATGAGAAGTCGCAGATCCAGGCGCTGGACCGCAGCCAACCGATGCTGCCCATGCGACCTGGCCAGGTGGAGCGCCGCAGTCACGACTACAAACGCCATGGCACCACATCACTTTTTGCCGCCCTCGATATCGCAACCGGTCGGGTCATCGGCAAGTGCTACGGGCGCCATCGCGCCAAAGAGTTCCGTAAGTTTCTCGATCAGATCGAAGCCGCTGTTCCTGGCGATCTAGACGTCCATCTGGTCATGGACAATTACGCAACCCACAAGACGCCGCTGATACGCAACTGGCTGGCAAAGAGGCCACGCTGGCATGTTCATCTGACGCCAACCAGTTCATCCTGGCTCAACCAGGTCGAACGTTTCTTTGCGCTCATCACTGAGCGCAAGATCAGGCGCGGCATATATCGCAGTGTGGCTGCGCTACGCGCCGAGATCACCTCATTCATCGAACATCACAACGCCGAACCAAAGCCCTTCCGATGGACAAAATCAGCCGATGACATTCTCAGCTCAATCGAACGCTTTTGCGCTTACAATTTGCCAACCAACGCTTGAAATGCCACGAACTTTTGGTTCAGGACACTAGCTCGCGCAGGATGTCACATGCCGCATGAGACAGCGGACGCATCGATTGGCCGGTCTTGGTGTCGCCAAGGAGGGCCGTCCTGCGCGGGAGATCAATCTCCGAGCGCCTAAGCCCAACGACCTCGCCTGTTCGCCAGCCGGTCACAGCTATGAAGCGAGCAGCAGCGATAGCCGCTGGCCAGACACCTCCCGTCGTCGCTCGCTGAATGGCCCGGCCGGCAGCACTGTACTCATCTTCACTAAGGCGTCGGAGGCGTTGACCATCGGCGAACCGTTCGACTCCTCGAACCGGGTTGTCGATTCGGATACCCCGGCGAACAGCGTAAGTACGGGACTTGGGCTAGTGTCACCAAAGTGTCACCGCTATTGCTCGCTGTCGCCGACCGACTGCCGTTTGATGGGCACAATGCCCCGAGACCCGTTCATTCGTGAAAAATTCACCCGCGAGCGCACGGCCGCCAGGAAACATGCCAAGGAATATTTCCAGCGCTTCCCCAAGGCGCGCTATCGGACTGAGATCGAAAGCTGGCGCGAGCTGCAATCGCAAAATATCTAGTTCACTATGAAGCGGTTGCGGGAGCCGATCGAGGATGGTGGCGAGCGGGCCGATGGTTGATCGCGGCTGGAAGCGGCTATTCGACGAACCAATTCCGCGGCATCCAGCGGGTTCTGGAATTGCGCGCCATTTCGAAATTGAGCGAGCCGAAGAGGAACCAGCTTTTACCAAGTTGGTTTATATGGAGGGCAGCCTCTAGCGTAGGGCGTGGACAATGGCCATGGACCCGGAAGAACTTGTGACCCTGACAGATCACGGCACAATGAAACTGCGTTCAGCAGTAGTGAGAGCGATGATATTGTCTGCGAAGGAGCGTAAGCGCGCGACAATCGTCCGAGAAGGCGAACCAGCGATCCTGAATTTCAAGCAGATCAGGAACCTCGGGGCAAAGTGGGACGAACGGCGCGGATCGAGCCCGCGGGGGAATCGTTTTCATAAACGCCAACGACAGCAAAGACGCATTCGATCTCGTGGGAATGGGCGGAAAAGCCGCTCGATAGCCCGCTGACTATTCCCGCCGAGATACACGAGGCGGTGATGGCTCTCCCGCCTAACGAGCGGCACGACCGCGCCAAGGGTCAATGCGGCCGTGCGCGAAGGGCCTCAGCGCGCCCCGCTCTGACGCCATGGCGCAAGCGCGCCACGGCCTACAGGATTGTAAAATGAAAAGCCCACATGCAGCGGTGCTAGGGCCGCATGCGGGGCAAGTCGAACGTATCATGCGACGGCGCCATGCCGTCGGTCAGACGCTACCACGGGCAATCCCCGCGAGGCTGAAGCAATATTGACCGTCGCCAGTTATCCGCAGCATATCCACAGTCTCAAAAACCAGAAATCTGGCCGGTTCAGCAGCGACTTGTTGCGCGCGAATTCACAGGCGTAAATCTCGGTGGCTCCCGTCGTTCGGTTCAAAGAAAAAGCCGCCGGCCGAAACTGAGCCGGCGGGCCTCGGATAATCCAACTCAAATCATGCCGCTTGGTGTGCCGCCGTCAGGGCATCGTCGATTGAACTAAGAAGCGCCCTCGGCTTGTCCTCTTCCAGGAATTGGTGGCCCAGGTCGGCCACATCATCCAACATGTAAGTCAGCAACGCGCGCACCCCGTCCATCGACGCGGGCGTACGCCAGATCAGCTTGTCGAATGCTTCTAGTTTAGTGCAACATCGCCGATCTCGCCCGTTTCGTTCTCGATGTCGCCATAAACTGCATCGTAGCGCTCTATCACGACGTCCAAGGCAGCATGGGACGCCACGAGCGCCTTGGACCCCGGAGCAGGACAAAAAACTCCGAACGCCTGTCCTGAGTGCGAACAGTGTCGACACTATTGCCGAGGCCCTAAACCGAACCACTTTTGCGGTACGTCGCAGGGCAAACACACTGAGGCTTCCATTGAGAAAGATTGCGAGGCATCGCAGACTGATTTAATCCCTCGCTTTGGGGCTAAAGGCGAAGGGGAAATAACGAGAGGGGGCAATGGCCAAATGCTCCACTTGCTGCTCGATTGGGAATACCCCCATTGGATGATGATGGCCGGAGCCATCCTCGTGGCGCTCGGGTTTATCGGTCTTGCATTTCATCGAAACAGGAACGGGGCCAATCGATAAGCCGCTCCGGACGCCGGAAAGCGAGGCGAAGCAGACTCCGCGGTTCCAGAATTAACTCAAAACACGGCCATTCAGCTTAACAGGCGAGTTTCGTTGCGGCCTCTCATAGACGCATTACTATTTGAGCGCGTGTAGAGGTGTTAGGTCGTGCACAGGGTCCGGAAGTTCGTTGAGGTTGGCAGCGGCCGGATTGGCTACGCGCTAACCGCAGAAGCGCTGGCCGAGGTCAGCAATGGCACTCAGTGGCGGCCTGACCCTTCATTCAGCGTCGGCGACACCGTTTTGGCCAATCCCGAGTTTGCGTCAGTACTGAGGGCCGTCTTGCAGGACGGCCATGTACTGATGCCGCCCAGGAAGGCGCAACAGTAGCAACCCCCGTCTGCTACCGAACATAGAAACTCCGCAACCTCGGGCGCGTTGAATCCCGTCACGGTGTGACCCGCAGCGTGGCGTGTTTGGCGGACTCACAGCGTGATAGGGGCCGCCGGCTTTTACCGCCGATTCCCCCGGCGGTCCCACCGGAGGGTTGCCGTTGGGTTGTAGTTCCAGAATTAACCCGGATCACTGACATCAATCTTAATGCGCGAGTTTCGTTGCGACATCGCGCGGTCACGATATCGTTGGCCGATGACGCAGGAGCGCCTTTGGAATTTTGTCTCTGCGGTCGCCTTGATTGTCGTGGCGGCGGTCTGGCTTTGGTTCCTGTTCGCCTATGCCGAACTCATTTTCAGGCACTGAACGAACGCAAATGCGATGACAGTCAATTCCAGCCAGTGGCTACCCATTCCAACCACACGCCTATGGCGTCGATCGTGGTGCTCTCCTGTGTCGGCATTGTAGCGGCCGGCGCGCGGGCTCTCATTGGCTGGATTGATCTCGCTCTCTCGATTGTAAGCCCGCTCAGGCATGGGCCTTTACCAATCTCCATGCAACAATTCCATATCGCCGGGCACTTGCCGCGACCGGCTTGCTGATTATCGCTCATCATTCCCCGAAGCGAAAGCTCGGAAACTGTGCTGCCACGTTACCCCGCCTCACGCCTTCACGAGGCTCTCAAACCCGCCATAGATCATGCGCTTGGCGTCGAACGGCAGCGACTTGGTGTCCATCATGCCGGCCAGCCGCTTGTCGGCCATCACCTTGGCGTTGACGCGGTCGCGCTGCGCACGCGACTTGTAGGTGATCCAGGAGAACACCACGGTCTCGCCCGGCTTGAGCTTGACGCTGCGCGGGAACGAGGTGCGCTTTCCGACCTTGACGTCCTCGGCCACCCATTCGCGGTAATCCAGCGCGCCATGCTCGCGCCAGACCTTGCCGGCCTTCCTGGCCATGCGGCGGTAAGCCGCAAGGTTCTTCTTCGGCACCGCGACGATAAATCCATCGACATAAGACATGCGCGTCCCTCCCTCGCTGTATTCCGTCATTGCGAGGAGCCAACGGGTCCCGCCTTCGGCGGGCCCGATGATAAACTCCGCGACGAAGCGATCCAGCTTTTTTGTGGCTCTAAATTGCTTCGCGGAGCCTGTCATCGGGCGGCGCGGAGCCTGTCATCGGGCGCGCGTTCGCGCGACCCGTTGGCGCCGACCCGTTGGCTCGCAATGACGATTTCAAACCGTAGGATTGCGCGATTATGTCTGGCAGCAGGCGGCGGCGCTGGGCGCTGGCTCATACTGGTCGCGCAGCCGCAGCCAGTCCATCGGGTACGGCAGGCCCTCTTCGTGACGGCCGAGCGGCGTCAGGTCGAGGTAGTGATAGGCGGCATTCATCATGTCGAGGCCGCGCGCGAAGCAGGAATAGGTGTGGAAGATATTTCCCGCCTCGTCGCGATAGAACACGCTGATACCGGGCGCTTCCTCGACGCCGAAGCCGCTGGTGCCGAAGTTATAAACCTTGGCGCCCGACTTGATCTGTTCCGGCGTGAACGAGACGGCGTAGTCGTAGTTGAAATCGGTATCGCTGGAGGACAGCCAGTCAAAAGTCCAGCCCATCCGCGCCTTGAATGCGTCAAGCTTTTGCAACGGCGCGCGCGATATCGCCACCAGCATGGTGTCGCGCGCGGCGAGATTCCGGCGTCGAACGCCAGGCCCAGCTGAACACGAGTTTCCGGTTCGGCACCACCTCGCGATAGGCGCCGCCGACTTCATGATGCTCTCCGTCTTCGTTGGTGAAGCCGATGCGGTAGCGTCCGCCGGTCCGCGCGTCGATGCTGGCCTGCCCGGTGCCGGCCTTGACCGACGACGGCCCGAACCACCGCGCTATTTGTTGCGGGTTCGTCCACGCGGCGTAGACTTTTTCGGGCGAGGCATTGAGACGACGTTTGAGGGTGAGGCTCGGTCTGTTGACGAGGCCGGCGTCGCCGGCGACGCTTGATTTGGTGGCCATTGTTCTTCCTCCACGAGAGCGGCAAGGCGGTCGAGGCTTTCCGACCAGAAGCGCTGGTAGCGATTGAGCCAGTCCATCGCCTGCTCCATCGGCCCCGCGGTCAGCCGGCACGCCACAACGCGGCCGGTTTTCGCGCGCGCGATCAGGCCGGCGTCCGACAGCACGTCGAGGTGCTTCATGATCGCCGGCAGCGACATCGCAAATGGCTGCGCCAGCTCGCTGACCGAGATGCCGTCTTGCTTGCGAAGCCGCGCCAGCAGCGCCTGCCGCGTCGGGTCCGCGAGCGCCGCAAAGGTGCGGTTCAGCATCTGCTCGCCATACTTAACCATATGGTTTAGTATAGCCGCACGCGGGGAAGAGTCAAGCGGTATCGGAAACCGCCGCGCCAAACGCCGCTTCCGCCTCCTGCCGCAGCCGGTCCGGCGTCTCCAGATAACGGGGAGAATGATGAAACGTGGTGAGGCGTTTGGCCCCTGCTGTGCGCGCCAGCATACCCGCCTGAGCCGCCGTCAGGTGCTGCCGTTCGAGTGCAACGTCGGCGTCATCATTTGCGAAAGCGGCCTCGATGAACAGCTGATCGGCACCGCTGCCAAGCGCGACAATCTGGTTGACGTTTGCGGGCGTGAACGCCGCGTCGGTGACGTAGGCGATGCGCTGGCCGGGCGCGATCTTGAGGGCATGTTTTTTCAATACGCCGAGCGGAATCGTTTGGCCTGCAGCAACGGTGATCAGCGTGTCGTCCTGCTCGCCGCGCCGTACCGCGCTTTTGGCCGCGTTGAGCCATGGCCCGACCCCCAGGCCGAGATGCGCCAACCCCACCGTCCATACATTGACGCGAAGCGATTCCTGAAGCGCGAAAGCAAGGCAGGGAAGGCCGTGATCGAGGATGCGCGCCTCGATGCGAAGCTCGCGATCGGCGAACACCGTTCCAGCGGGCGGCCTGTCACCATCCGCGCGGCTGGGACGAAACCCATGCCTGGCGCGGAAACCGGTCCACTCGCCGAGCGTTCGCTCGGAAAACTCGGCGACGGCAATGGCGAAGTCGACCGAGTCTTCGCCGAGCAGGTTCCAGCTATAGGCCGTAAGCTTGGCGGCGACACCTTCGATCGTCCCTACGGGGCCAACGATCCGCAGCAGACCCGGCCGATAGAGCTGAGTCCGCAGCAACCGGTCAAATCCGGAAAAATGGTCCATGTGCCTGTGGCTGATGAAGACGTCAGTTATGCGCAACAGTTCGCGCGCCGACAACGGGGACAGGTCGCCCAAGTCGAACAGCACGGCCCGGCTGCCGAACCGAAAATCGATGAATAATCCGGGATCGGAGAACGGCTCGTTGATCAGTCGTGGCTGAACCAGCCAGCTCACGAAGGGGTTCCTCCCGATCGTTTGTCTGGCGCTGCATCGCCGGGGCGGTGCGCGATCGGCTTCAATAATACCGATAGTACCGGCTGCGGCGCTGCTGGCCGAATGCAACGCGAGGATTGACATTGCAATAGACGCGCCGGCCGGAGGCGCTCGCCATGCATTCGGCATAAGAGCGGTAGGAGCAATCGCCCGGAACGCCCCAACCGCCGCCCTGGATGCAATAGGGATAATCAATCGCGGCGGCAGGCGTAGGGCCGACTATCGTGGCCGCCCCGGCCGACATCAAAGCCACCATCGCCAGCATCGCATTGCGCATAATTCTCCTCCTCCGCACGAGTTCGCCCTTGCCTTCAAAACGATACCGCCTCGAGAAGGTTCCGGCAGCCGGTTCAGTCCACATGCACGCCGGCGGACTTGACCACCTTCTCCCATTTTTCGGTTTCCGCCACGATCATCGCGCCGAACGCCTCCGGCGGACCGATCAGCGGCTCACCGCCGAGGTCGATCAGCTTGGCCTTGATCGCGGGTTCCGCGAGCACGGCGTTGATCTCCTTGTTCAGCTTCTCGATGATTTCCTTCGGCGTATTCTTCGGCACGCCCATTCCGAACAGCGCGCTCGCCTCGTAACCGGGAACGGTGTCGGCGAGGGTCGGCACGTCAGGCAAGAGCGAGGACCGCGCAGTCGAGGTCACCGCCAGTGCACGCAAGGACCCGGCGCGGATATGCTGGAGGATCGAGGGCATATTGTCGAAAATTACCTGGACCTGGCCGCCAAGCAGATCGGTGATCGCGGGTGCGGCGCCCCGATAGGGCACGTGCTGCATCTTCGCGCCCGTCGTCGCCATGAACATTTCACCGGACAGGTGCACCGACGTACCGTTGCCCGATGACGCCAGATTCACCTTGCCTGGATTAGCCTTCACATAGGCGATGAACTCGGCGACCGTCTTGGCCGGCACGTCATTATTGACCGTCATCACATTCGGCACGCGATTGAACGAAGCGACCGGCGCGATGTCGCGGATGAAGTTGAATTTGAGATTGGTATAGAGCGAGGCGTTGATGTAGTTGGCGGGATTGACGAACAGCACCGTGTAGCCATCGGGCTCCGCATTGATCACCGACTCGGTGGCGATGTTGTTGCCGGCGCCGGGCTTGTTCTCGATCACGAATTGCTGGCCGAGCCGTTCGGAAAGCCGCTGGCCGATCAACCGCGCAAGAATATCGGTCGCGCCGCCTGGAGGATAGCCGACAACCCAGCGGACCGGCCGCGTCGGATAGTCCAGCGCCGAGGCACCGCCGAGCGAGGCGATTGCCGAGATGCCGATTGCGATCAGACAAATCGCGGTGCGACGTGAAGCCATGCCGTTTCTCTGCTGGCCCGAATCTGAAGTCCGGTTGGTATCTGTTGAATTGACAAGGGCCCGCGTTGTAACAAACAAAGCCTGCTGCGACTAGTAGCGGCAGGCGCGCATCGAACTGCGACCAAAGGATAACCCATGTCGGTCAAAGTCCATTCGCTCGATCATCTCGTGATCAATGTCTCGGAAGTGGCACGCTCCGCCGAATGGTATCGAAAAGTCCTCGGCATGGAGATCAGGGTGTTCGACCCGGGTTACGGCATGGCGCCGCGGACCTCGCTGATCTTCGGCAACCAGAAGATCAATGTACGGCCGCGCGACGCCGACAAGATCGAGTGGTTCACCGCGGACCGCGAAACCGCCGGCAGTGACGATCTGTGCTTTCTCACCTCAAGCACGCCGGACGAGGTGGTGGCGCATCTTGGGGCATGCGGCGTGGCGATTGAGGAAGGTCCGGTGGCGAGACAGGGGGCCCGCGGCGTGCTGCGGTCGGTCTATTGCCGCGATCCCGACGGCAGTTTGATCGAGATTTCTTCGTATGAGGACGATGCGGCTTAGAGCGCATGCAGCTCATAGCATAGCCCGTCATGCCCGGCCTTGCCGCCTTCGCTGAAGCTACGGCGGCCTGGCACCGAAAAAGCCCGTCGAAGCCTCGGCGTAGACGGGTGCCGGGCATCCACGTCTTACTTTCTTTTTGCGAGACGAAGACGTGGATGGCCGGGTCAAGCCCGGCCATGACGGGAGAATGCATGTGGATTTGCCCGTTGGAATAGTCGAACCGTCCGGCAATGACGAATTCGGATTGCTTTGTCGCATGCGCTCCCCGCAACGACGGCGTGGACGCGTGCCAGCTACGCCATCAAGAGGATCCCATGGCGACCACCGGCCGGAAAGCCTTGAGCAGGTGCTGGTCGAGCTTGCCGCCCATCTGTTCCATGATCATAAACGCCTTGGCGTGCGTGAATGGCAGCCGGTAGGCACGCTTCTCCACCAGCGCCGCGTGAATATCCACGATCGTTGTCAGGCGCACGATGTCACTGATCTGATTGCCGCGCAGCCCATTGGGATATCCGGTACCGTCGAGCAATTCGTGATGATGCAGCACCACATCCAGCATTTCAGCCGGAAACCCGCCCTGCGCGGCAAGCGCATCATAGCCCAGGCGCGGATGCATGCGTATCACCCGCATTTCCTCGTCGGTGAGCTTTGCCGGCTTGTCCAGGATCGCCACCGGGACAAAGGCCTTGCCGACGTCGTGCAGAAGGGCGGCGCGAGTGAGACGGCGCTGGTCGTCCTCCCGCATCCCGAGATGCTGCGCGAACGCAACCGCGAAACCGGTGACAAAGAGGCAATGGCGATAGCTGTCGGTGTGATGGCAGCCGACGGTCGTCAGCCAATCGCGCAGCGAGGAGTGCTTGATGGCTTTGAGGACCTTGTTTTCGGCTTCCACAACGTCATTGAACCTCAGCGGGACCCCTGCTGGAAGCTTTTCGAATATCTTGACCATCACCGCGTGCGCGGCGGCAACGCCGCTGTTCAAAACCTTGCCGCGATCGGACGTGTCGAATTCATTGCTGTCCGGAAATGCCGAGCGGATGCGTTGCAGAATACCCTCCGCATCAAACGGCCGCGAGATCGTATCGGTTGCGCCCAACGCCCAGGCCTGCATCGTGCCATGGTGAAGGGCATCGGCGAGAACGAACAACCGCGGCATGGCGCGGTAGGCTTCGCCACGCAGCTTGTTGCGAACCTGCTGCACGCTTTCCGGCGAGCGCAGATTGATGTCGACCACGATCCCTGAGAGATCGCTGGCGGGCGCGTCGGGAATATCCGACGTCGCGATGGTATCAACCTCCCCCACCGATTGCAGAATGTCCGCCAATTCGCTGCTCTGGTCGCCGCGATCGGACGCCAGCAGCAACCGGCGCTTGGGCGAAGTCTGGTTGTCTGAACTTGTCATGAATCCTCAGGAAACTGGCGGTGGTAGCCGACGCCGGACACTACCTGACGAGGAGTTCCCCGGAGATTAAGGGGCATCCTGAATACCGGCATATTGTTCATTGTAAAACTTGAATGAATGTTCGGGATGTAACCGGCCTGCAAACCGATTGAGATACAAGATAATGGCGATTTAGAATCGGCCGAAGACAAAACCGGATAGAAAAAATCCGCCGGAGGACACCTCCGGCGGATTTTTGTCGTGGCATGAGCCGCGGTGTTACGCCTTCATGGCTGCCTTCACTGTTTCTGCCGTGATCGGCAGCGAGCGGACGCGGGCGCCAGAGGCATTGAAGATGGCGTTGCCAATCGCGGGCGCGATCACCGTCACCGCCGGCTCGCCGACGCCGGTGGCGTTTTCGCCGTTGGCAATGACGCTGACGGCGACTTCCGGCACCTGGCTCATCCTGAGCGGCGTGTAGGTGTCGAAGTTGGTCTGCTCGATGCCGCCGTCCTTCAGCGTTGCCTTTTCGTACATCGCGAGCGAGAGCCCCCACAACGCCGCGCCCTCGACCTGGGCACGGATGTTGTCGGGATGCACCTGCGTGCCGACGTCGGTGGCCACGGTCAATTTCTTGACCTTGACCTCGCCGGACGGCGCGACGGCAACATGGGCGACGCACGCGGTCCAGCTTGCGGTCGCCCTTTCCTGCGACGAGACGCAGGCAACGCCCATGCCTTCACCTTTGGGGAGCTGCTTGGTGCCGTAGCCGGCCATGCCCATCGCGGCAAGCAGGGTGTTGCGCAGGCGCTGCGCACCACCGGCATTGGCGCCCTTGCCGTCGAGCATGTCGATCCGGTACTGCGCGGGATCCTTGCCGGCCGCATGCGCAAGTTCGTCGATCATGCTTTCGACCGCCCAGAAGGTCCAGCCCGGCGCGACCGACCGCAGCTGACCGGAAGGGGTGGCGTTCTGCGCCATCTCGTTGAGGATGGCGCGGACGTTGTGGTTTGGCACGGAATAGAAGAAATCCGCACCGTTCACCGTGAACGCATCGAGCGCCCCTTTCTTGTCGACCGAAGGCGACAGGAAATCGGGAATTCCCCACCGCTGGGTCGGCCACGCACTGACCACGTCGTGATTGAGCGCAATCAGCTTGCCATCGCCGTCGAGGCCCGCCTTGACCTTCTGGAACGTCAGCGGCCGCGAGAAGTCCATGGTCATGTCACTCTCGCGCGAATAGATGACCTTGACCGGTTTGCCGACGGCTTTCGCTGCCTGCACTGCGGGCACCATCATGTCGGCATCGAGACGCCGGCCGAAGCCGCCGCCCAGCCACAGCTGATGCATCACGACGAATTTGGGATCGACGCCGGCGGCGCCGGCCGCGATCGCGCCGGAGCGCGTCGCGAACTGGTTGCCGGAATAGATGTGCCAGATATCGCCCTGAAGATGCGCGGTGGCGTTCATCGGCTCCAGCGGCGCATGGATGTTGATGTTGGTGGTGTATTCCGCCTCCATCACCTTCGCCGCCGTGCCGAAGGCAGCCGCCGTATCGCCGTCCTTGACGAAGAATAGCCCGGAATCGTCGAGCGCCTGCAGCCGCCTGGCTTCGTTAAGCAGCGATTCGCTCGACAATTTGGCATTAGGCCCATTGTCATAGCTGATGTTCAGCGCGCCCGCGGCCTTGCGGGCATTGGCATAGGTATTGGCCACCGCCACCACCCAGCCGGTCGTGGTCCCGGTCTTGTCGTCGAGGGTGACGGCCTTGATGAAGCCCGGCACCTTCTTCGCCGCGCTGTCGTCGACCGATTTTACCGTGGCGCCATAGCGCACCGGCGGCGTGACGACCGCGCCGTGCACCATGCCCGGCAGCATGACGTCGATGCCGTATTTGGCCGTGCCGTTGGTCTTGGAGGGAATATCGAGCTGCGGCACCGAGACGCCGATCATGGTGTACTGGTCGGGCGTTTTCAGCTTGATCGCCTTAAGCTCGTCGGGCGTGAAGGTCTTGGTGGCCTTACCGCTCTTGACGACGTCCGCGAACGTCATCGACTTCTTCGACTTCGGATGCGAAATCGCGGAATCCCTGACGACCAGCTCGCCGGCCGGCACGCTCATCGCCGCGGCCGCGGCCTCCGTCAGGGCCATGCGCCCCGCGGCACCCGCGCGGCTCATCGCCTCGAAGTTCATCAAGGTGCTCCAGCTCCCGCCGG
>VAZH01000649.1:0-149 GCA_005884465.1 Alphaproteobacteria bacterium
TGGCGGGTGAGGGTCACGTGATCGAGGTAGTCCATTCCCGCCCGGCGGAAATGCCGATCCGAGATCGGAAAGCCGGCCGGTTCGATAATGTGGGCAGCCGCGCCCAGGCACGCACACAGGCGCAGAATCGTTCCCGTGTTCTGGGGGAT
>VAZH01000649.1:162-1895 GCA_005884465.1 Alphaproteobacteria bacterium
TCATCCAGGGGTCGCCGCGCGGAATGTCGGATGTGAACGATCCAGACATTGGCGTTCTCGACGAAATAGTGGATCCGGTATGGATATCGCGCGATCAGGCGGCTCCGCAATTCCGGGGCTCTTGCGTTGCGAATTCCCAGATAAGGCCTCGCAGCAACGAGAGCGCACGCATCAAAAATTGCCCGACCCACCCGGTCTGCGCCGACCGGGTTCTCTTTCGCGATATAGTCCATGATTTCCCGGAGATCGTCCCGCGCGCGGGGCGTAAACCGGAGCGTCATGAATCGCGTTGCTTGAAAAGAACGGCGATCTCGTCGGCCGATACGGCCTCGCGACGCTTGGCTTGAGCGAAACCCTCTTCGATGGCTGCCCACTCGTCATCATTGGGATGATAAAGCTCACCCTCTCGGGCTTCCAAGGCAAGCAACATCTGAACGGCGTCTTCCTGCCGCTCTCGGGGCCAAGTCAGCACACGCTCGATTACCTCTTTCACCTGATCTCTTGTCATACGACCCGGTCTTTCGCCTCTTCCAGGAAAGCGACATGTGTCCTCGCGGCGGACGGGGTTCCCTCAAGGAAATTGTCGATTGATTCCCCGGCTTCGCGGTAGTCCAGCGGGCTCTGCACAGGAACCTTCGTCCCGTGGAAAACGGCCGTGCCGCCCGTCACGTTGCGGTTTCGCGATACAATTGGCCGATCCTTCATCATGGCGAATATCATATCATGTGGCCCGGTAGCGGTACACATTCCCTGCCGACGAAAGAAAGCGACCGGCGGTAACCGGATTCGCCAAAAAATGCTGGATTTCGGGAATCCCAAGGCCAAGCGAGTTCGGTCCATATAGCGCGCGAGGCCTTCCGGCGCGGGTGAATGTATTGAATAAATCACGGCTGGGCGCGGATTTAGTGCATTGCACGCTTGCGAGCCGATAGCGGGCTTGCGCTCTTACGGCAAGGGTGCCAATAGAACGATTCTGGACTGCTTGTTCCGCCGGGATTTGGGGGAGGAAAAGCGGTTTTTCTGCCGCCGCGGGGGCCGCGGGCGCCGGCAGCCTCTTCAGGTCGCGTGTTCAGCGTGTCCGGGGCGGTTCCGCCGGCTGCAGACAAGAAAGGGCTTGGAATCGTGACGACAGCGTCTTCGGCGGACCATCCGACACGCCGTGATTTCCTTTTTGTTGCAACGGGAGCCGTCGCCGCCGTCGGCTCAGCTGCCACGGTGTGGCCGCTGGTTTCCCAGATGAACCCGGATGCCTCGACGATCGCGGCCGGTGCGCCGATCGAGGTCGATCTGGCCCCGATCGCCGAAGGGCAGGACATCAAGGTGTTCTGGCGCGGCAAGCCGATCTACATCAGCCACCGGACCAAGAAGCAGATCGATGAGGCCCGCAAGGTGCCGGTAGCGAGTCTGCCCGATCCGCAGAGCGACGAGGCTCGGGTCAAGCCGGGGCATGATCAGTGGCTGGTCGTGGTCGGCATCTGCACCCATCTCGGCTGTATCCCGATCGCCCATGAGGGCGCTTACGACGGCTTCTTCTGCCCGTGCCATGGTTCGGTCTACGACACCTCGGGCCGCATCCGTCAGGGACCCGCGCCAGCCAACCTGGCGGTTCCGCCCTATTCATTCGCTTCCGACACCAAAATCCAGATCGGCTAAGGGCTCGGGCGCCAGCCCGAGACCCTTTAGAGCCCGTCGCGTCGTCTTACTTCCTCAGGATCGCATCAATGAGCGGACCA
>VAZH01000089.1 GCA_005884465.1 Alphaproteobacteria bacterium
CCACGCCATCGTCGCGGACAAGCCGCGCATAGGAACGGATCGAGGCGTCGCCCGGCATGCGCAGCCGTTTCGCCTCGAGATAGCCGGCGCCGTCGAGGAACTCGCGCAGCGCCTTGAGTCTCGCGACTTGCGCGGCCGCTTTGCCGTAGCCGGTGATTTCGGCGGCGCGGGCGGTCGATCCCAGCGCCGGGCGATGGCTCAGCGCGATATCGATACGGTCTTGAGGGAGTGCGCCGGCTGCGCGCTCCGGCCATTCGATCAGCGCGACCGTGCCCTCGGGCAATGGCGACAAGCCGATCTCTTCCAGTTCCGCCGGATCGTTGATGCGGTAGAGATCCGCGTGAAGCAGCGGAAATGGCGGCAGATCGTAGGCTTGCGCGAGCGTGAAGGTCGGGCTTGGCACCTCGACGGCGTCATCGTCGGCGAGATATCGGATCATCGCCCGGGCGGCGGCGGTTTTGCCGGCGCCAAGGTCGCCGGAAAGGGTAATGACATCGCCCGGGCCGATCAGCAGCGCAAGATCGGCCATCAAATGCGCGGTCGCTGCCTCGTTCGATAACGCCAGCGAGAATGTGGTGGGATCGGTCATTCCGCGGCGTTGCGATGCGCGGCCTGATCGCTCGGAAAGTCGCAGGTCACCGTCGTGCCCTTGCCGACCACCGAATCGACGCGCACCTTGCCTCCGTGCAGTTCGACAAAGGAGCGCACCAGCGACAGGCCGAGGCCGGCGCCGCGATGCCGCGATCCGTGGGAGTGACTCTCGAACCAGTCGAACACCTTGTCCTTGACATCGGGCGGGATGCCGGGACCGCAATCGGTCACGGTGAAGACGACGCTGTGTTCGGTTCGCCCGGCGCTCAGGCCGACGGTCGCATCCGGAGGCGAAAATCCGACGGCATTTGCCAAGAGATTATACAGCACCTGCACCACGCGGCGTTCGTCGCCGACAAAACTTCCGATGTTGGGGTCGACGTCCACCTTGAGCTCGATGCGGTCGGTTGCGAGCCGGTCCTGGATGCCTTCGGCGGCGGCCTCGATGGTCTTGCGGATATCGACGGAGCCCAGATTGAGCGACATCGCGCCGGCATCGATGGTGGCGAGATCGAGAATGTTGTTGATGATCGCGAGCAGCGCGTTGGTCGAGGCGGTGATGTAACCGAGATATTCGGCCTGCTTCGGCGTCAGCGGACCGGTGACGGGGTCGCTGAGGAAGTGCGCAAAGCCGATGATGGTGGTCAGCGGCGAGCGTAATTCGTAGGACACGTGGTGGACGAAATCGACCTTCATCTGGTCGGCGGTCTCCAGTGCCTCGTTGCGCTCGCGCAGCGCACGCTCGACGTTCTCGGTATCGCTGATGTCCTGGAATGTCAGCATGGTAGCGCCGTCGGGCAGCGGCATGGTCATGCAGTCCAGCACGCTGCCATCCTTCCGTTCCAGCTTCAGCGGCACCTCGACCCGGTTCTCGATTCTCGTAATGGCTTCGCGGATCGTCCGCCAGATGTTGGGATCATCGAACAGCGGCCTGCACCAGGCCTCCACGGTGTCGATATGCGGCTGCTCCTTAAGCGCCTCCGGAGACAGCTTCCACATCCTGGCGAATGCCGGGTTGAACAATTGCGCGCGGCCATTGCTGCCGAACACCGCAACCGCCTCGGTGAGATTATCGAGCGTTTCACGCTGGACCCGGATCAGGCCGTCAAAGCGCCGCGCCAGCTCCAGGCTTTCGGTAACGTCGTCGAACAGATAGGTGACGCCGCCTTCCGGATTTGGCGTGGTGACGACGCTGACCGCGCGGCCGTCGGGGAGGTACCAGGTATCCTTCTCCGGCTCGACCGCGCGATAGGCCTCGTGCAGCTTTGCTTTCCAGGCCCGGAAATCCGGCTGCTCGGGCAGTTTGCGCGCGGCGCGCAGCCGATCGAGCACGCTGGAATCATCGGGATTGCCGTCGAGAAACGCGCGCTCCAGGTCCCACAGGCGGCGATAGGAATCGTTGTAGAATGCCAGCCGCCGCTGGCCGTCGAATACCGCGACCCCGGACGACAATTGATCCAGCGTGCGGCGATGCGCCTCCGCCATCCGCACCAGCGCCGCACGGAGCGCGGTGGCTTCGCCGGCGTCGATGGCGATGCCGACGCTTCCCTCCCCGACTTTCAGCGCGTGCACATCGAAAGCGCGCCGCTCGCCGCCGATCACAATCGGCAGCCGCGCGGTAAAGGCCTGCGTGCCATTCAATGCGCGGTCCATGTCGCTGCGGTCGTCGCTGTCGAGCAGTTCAAGCTTGCGATCGATCGCATCGGCGACGCTGGTGGCTTCGGTCGCCCGCGCATAGGCGGCATTGGCGTAGCCGAGCCCGCCTTTGGCGCCTTTGGCCCAGATCGGCCAGGGCGCGGCGGCAGCAAAGCCGCGCAGCATCTCGGTTTCCTCCGATAGCGCCTTGTGCCGGAGGATGGTTTCGGCCAGTTCCTTGCGCAGGCCGGAGAGTTCGCGAATCCGGACGATGGCCTGGCCGCCGATGGCGCGGCCCATGGCCTCGATGGCGTATCCATTCGAGGTCGTGAGATTGAGCAGAAATCCCTCGCCATGCTCGCGCAGCGCGTCGACGGCATGATCCATCTGCAGCGCCGGTTCCGGCGGCAGCCAGGTTCCGAAGGCGAGGATGCGTTGCGGCTGATATTGCTGGGACTCCGGCGGCATCAAAAGCGCAGTGTCGCCCGAGATTTGCGGACGATTGTCGCCTGCCGGCCACGAGATCAGGATCTGTGGCTCAGCAAACAACAGGGCGCGGAAACGGTCGGCCTGGGCCTGCAGCTCCGCGATCTCGGCGCGCCATCGCGCCTCACCTTTAGCCGCGCGAATCCTCGTACGCATCAATAGGATAGCCGAGACCACCGAAAAGCCGAGCAGGGCCAGTGCCGTCGCCAGGACCGCGATTTCCTGGCGGTTGAAATCGAAGAATGTCGAGATCTCATGCAGCAGGGCCAATTCGCTGGCGCGGGCCGGTGCGACCAGGACCGCAGTGGCGCCAAGCGCGAGCAGGCCGTTGCGTGCCAGTTGCGTGCACGACGGCAGGGTCCGACGCATCGCCACGATTACGCCCGACATGGTTTGCCCCAAACCGCACGACTTTGCGCCCGGCGCTTCAGCGCATGATCCGCCAAAGGCCGAGCGGTTTGGCGATAGGATCATGCGCCCTTTGATATTTAGAGCGCGATCGGACGCAAAGCCGGTACCCAATTTTGCTGACCGCGCTCTATCCGCGAATCGAGTGACAATATCCCCAACCGGACTCGGGCGGTAAGAGTCCAGACCGTGAACGCAAACCGCATTGCGAAAAAATGCGGGACTAGACTTTATCGCTGCGATTTTGATGAAGATGAATCCGCTCTTCACCCGAATTTAGCGCCCGGTCGAACCGAAGCCGCCACCGCCGCGTTTCGTCGTGGCAAGTTCGGTTGAGGGAGCGAGTTCCACGCGGACTACGGGAGCAATCACCATCTGTGCGATGCGCTCGCCGCGCCGGACCGGGAACGGCACCGCGCCGTGATTGATCAGCAGGACGCCGATCTCGCCGCGATAATCCGCGTCAATGGTGCCGGGCGAATTCAGCACGGTGACGCCGTGCTTCGATGCAAGCCCGGAGCGCGGACGGACCTGCGCCTCATAGCCCGAGGGCAACGCGATGGTCAGTCCGGTCGGCACCAGCGCGCGCTGTCCCGGCGACAGCATCAAAGGAGAATCTTCGGGAACTGCGGCCAGCAGGTCGAGCCCCGCGGCGTCCGCGCTGTGATATTCCGGCAGCGCCAGGCCTTCGCCGTGTGGCAATTGCCGGATCTCGACCTTGACGGGCGGGCTCAAGACGGCTTCTCCACCGCCGCCGTAGCAATGCGCGCCACCAGTGCGGCCGCAACCTGCTCCTTGGTCATTGCTGGCCAGGAGTCGACGCTGATCTCTGCCCCGTCGCGGGTCAGGAGATGAACGGTGTTGCGGTCGCCGCCCATGATGCCGGTCGCGGGCGAAACGTCATTGGCGACGATCCAGTCGCAGCCCTTGCGCGCCAGTTTTGCCTTGGCGTTGTCGATCAGGTTTTCGGTCTCCGCGGCGAATCCGATCACCAGTCCCGGCCGCTTGTCCTGCAATTTTGAGATCGTTGCCAAAATATCGGGATTTTCGACCAGTTGCAGAGGCGGCATGCCCGCCGCGGTCTTTTTCAATTTTTGTTCTCCTTCATTGGCGACGCGCCAATCGGCGACGGCGGCGGCGAAGATCGCAATATCCACCGGAAGTGCGACTTCCACCCGGTGCAGCATTTCGCGCGCGGATTCCACATGCTTCACCAATACGCCGGCGGGGTCACTCAATTCGACAGGGCCCGAGATCAGCGTGACCTCCGCACCGGCAGCTTGCGCGGCCGCGGCAATCGCAAAGCCCTGTTTGCCCGAGGAGCGGTTGGCGATGTAACGCACCGGATCGATCGGCTCGTGCGTCGGTCCTGCGGTTATGAGGACGCGCTTGCCGGCAAGCGGCCGCGGTTGGGGTGGCCGCAAGAAGCGCTCAGCCGCGGAAGCGATTTCCAAAGCTTCTGCCATCCGGCCGACGCCGGCCTCTCCGGCTTCCGCCATTTCGCCGGCATTGGGTCCGACCATGGCGACGCCGTCGCGCTCCAATGTTGCGGCATTGCGGCGGGTCGCGGCATTGTTCCACATCAGCGGATTCATCGCCGGCGCCAACAGGATCGGACGGTTGGCCGCGAGCAGGATGGCGCTGGCGAGATCGTCGGCATGACCCTGCGCCATTTTCGCCATCAAGTCCGCGGTGGCAGGCGCCACCACGATCAGATCGCAGTCGCGCGCAAGCCGGATATGACCGGCATCGAATTCGCTCTCGGGATCGAACAGATCGGTGTAACAGCGTTCGTTCGACAGCGCGCTGGCGGCAAGCGGCGTGACGAATTGCTGCGCGGCTTTGGTCAATACGCAGCGGACGTGAATATGCCGCTCCTTGAGACGCCGGATCAGGTCCAGCGCCTTGTAGGCGGCGATGCCGCCGCCGATGATCAGGGTGACCCGGGGTTGAGCGGTCGCATCGGCGCGCCGCACCGTGGGCGACCGGGGGTCCGCAGACGGCAGGACGGCCTGCGAAGGTGCTGCGGTGAACTCGGGGCGGCCCTGTATAAGCTCCCCGAGGATCACCCGGACCTCCTCTTCGACGGAGCGGCCGTTTTTGGCCGAGCGCAGCCGCAGATAGGCCTTGATGGTTTCGTCGAGTTTTCGGATGGTCAGGCTAGCCATGGCCGTTCCCGATTGATAGCAATGCTAGCATAAGATGCCTTCATTGCAATCACAACTGACGGATAGCCCATAAAATCGCGATGAAGGTCGCAGCGATGATCCAGAGTGCCAGCGTGCGCCACCGGCTCTTGCGGCCCTCGGTCCGGCCCATCGCCGCAACCGTCTCCGGCGACAGCCTGACGCCGTCCCGGCCCATGCCCTCCAGTTGCTCCAGCACGACCACCGATCGCGCCGCGATCGCCGGAAGGTCGGCCACCACGCGGCCGAGCTCACCGGCACCGGTCATCGCGCCCTCGATGCGTCCGACCGGGCCGAGATTGCGTTCGATCCATTCGCGAACCACGGGATCGGCGACCTTCCAGATGTCGAGCCTTGGATCGAAACTGCGCGCCACGCCTTCAACCACCACCATGGTCTTTTGCAGCAGGATCAGTTCGGGGCGGGTCCGCATGTCGAACAGGCCGGTCACCTCGAGCAGCAGCGTCAACAGCTTCGCCATCGAGATTTCTTCGGCGGTGCGGTTGTGAATTGGCTCGCCGATCGCGCGAATAGCTTGCGCGAAATTCTCCACCGAGTGATGGCCCGGCACATAGCCGGCCTCGAAATGCACTTCGGCGACGCGGCGATAGTCGCGGGTGATGAAGCCCAGGAGAATTTCGGCCAGAAAGCGCCGCTCCTTCTGGCCGAGCCGGCCCATAATGCCGAAATCGACGGCGACGAGGCGGCCGGTATCGTCGAGGAACAGGTTGCCGGGATGCATGTCGGCATGAAAGAAGCCGTCGCGTAGCGCGTGGCGCAGGAAACTCTGGATCACCTTGCGCCCGAGCTCGGGCAAATCGACCTGCGATTGCGCAAGACGCGCATGATCGCTCAGCGCAATGCCGTCGATCCATTCCATCGTCAGAACATTATGCGTGGTGCGGTCCCAGTCGACCGTGGGCACACGAAAATCCGGATCGTCGCGGGTGTTCTCCGCCATCTCCGACAGCGCCGCGGCCTCCAGCCGCAGATCCATCTCCATCGCCACCGTGCGCGACATCGTATTGATGACTTCGACCAGCCGTAGCCGCCGCGCTTCCCCCGAATGGGCTTCCGCGTTATGGGCGACAAAGAAGAAATCGCCGAGGTCGCGGCGGAAGCGCGTGGCGACGTGGGGCCTGAGCACCTTCACCGCAACCTGGGTGCGCACGCCGTTGCGTTCGGTCTCGCCGCGATGCACCTGCGCGATCGAGGCTGCGGCGACCGCAGGCCCGAAGCTCGCAAAGGCCTGTGTCACCGGGCGTTCCAGCGATTGCGCGATGACGGCTTCAGCTTCGGCTTGGGAGAACGGCGGCAGCCGATCCTGCAGGCTTTCCAGATCGCGCGCCATCACGACGCCGACCACATCGGGCCGGGTGGCGAGAAACTGTCCGAGCTTGAGATAGGCCGGTCCGAGCCGCGTCAATGCGCGCGACAGTCGCGGACCGGATTTGGCGCCGGGGCGCTCGATCAGCCGGGCGATGCGCAGCGCGAGCTGCCCGGGCGGCGGCACCAGGCTCGGATCGACGACACCAAACACGCCCTCACGCGCGAACACGAAGCCGGCGCGGGCGAGCCGCGCGAAGTGGGTAATGGCAGAAATCACAAACGCCAGCCTGAATGCAACGCTACGATACCGCCCGAGAGGCTTTGCCAGCTGACGCGGGAGAAACCGGCCGCGCGGATCATGTCCGCAAACGCGGCGGGCTTCGGAAATTTACGAATCGATTCCACAAGGTAGCGATAGGATTCCGCGTCGCCGGCCACGGCGCGGCCGAGCGGCGGAATCACCTTGAACGAAAACAGATCGTAAATCCGGTCCAGCCCGGGCACGTCGACAGTGGAGAATTCCAGGCACAGCAATCGACCGCCGTGCTTGAGCACGCGAAACGCTTCGTTGAGCGCGAGATCGATCCGCGGCACGTTGCGGATGCCGAACGCGATGGTGTAGCCGTCGAAATGGCGGTCAGGGAAAGGCAGCGCTTCCGCATTGCCCTCAACGAACGATACGCGGTCGTCGAGATGCCGCGCCGCGGCCCGCGCGCGACCGACAGCGAGCATGTCGGAATTGATGTCGCATACCGTGGCCCGAAAGCCGGTGCCCGCCGCCCGGGCGGCGCGGAACGCTACGTCGCCGGTGCCGCCGGCGACGTCGAGCAGCGCAAACGGGGTATCGCTGCGCGGCGGATTGAGCGCGTTGATCATGATCTCTTTCCAGAGCCGATGCAGGCCCGCCGACATCAGATCGTTCATCAGGTCGTAACGCGACGCAACGCTGTGAAACACATCATTCACCAGCGTCTGCTTGTCACCCAAGGGTACGTCCCTGAAGCCGAAATGCGTGGTTTGGTCCGGTCGATCCATGTCTTTACGCCTTCACACTCGCATTGCCGGACCATAGCGCGCCCGCCGCAATGGCGCTATCACGTCAACGGCTCGCGCGCATGATCCGCCAAAGTGTAAGCGGTTTGGCGATAAGATCATGCGCAAATTTAACGATTTGGAGCGCGATCGGACGCAAAACCGCGTACACTTTTGCTGATCGCGCTCCGTGTGAACGCCCCATCCATGCCCGAATTGCCCGAAGTCGAGACCGTCCGCCGTGGCCTGCAGCCCGTGATGGAGGGATCCCAAATTGTGAAAGCGGACGCCAGGCGCAAGGACCTGCGGTTTCCGTTCCAGAAGGATTTTGTCGCGCGGCTAACAGGCCAGACCGTGACTGGTCTCGGCCGCCGCGCCAAATACCTGTTGGCGGATCTTGCCTCGGGCGAGGTGCTCCTGATGCATCTGGGCATGTCGGGCTCGTTTCGCGTTATCAAGGATGAGGATGAGAAGGCGCCGGGCAAATTTCACCATCCGCGCAGCGCTGATCGCGCGCATGACCATGTGGTGTTCCACATGTCGTCGGGCGCGGCTGTTATCTTCAATGATCCGCGCCGCTTCGGCTACATGAAGGTCATTGCCCGCAAGGCCCTCGATGATGAGCCGCTGCTCAGAGGTCTCGGCCCCGAACCGCTCGGCAACGAATTCGATGCGAGGATGCTGGCGCGATCCTGCGCCAGCAAGAAGACCAGCCTGAAGGCGGCGCTGCTGGACCAGCGCGTGGTTGCGGGGCTCGGCAACATCTATGTCTGCGAGGCGCTGTACCGCGCGCATCTGTCGCCGCGAAGATTAGCCGCGACGCTGGCCACCAAAAAGGGTGAGCCGACCGATCATGCGAAGCGTCTGGTCTCAGCTATCCACGCGGTGCTCAATCAGGCCATCAAGGCCGGCGGCTCGTCGCTGCGGGACCATCGTCAGACCACCGGCGAGCTCGGCTATTTCCAGCACTCGTTTCAGGTCTACGATCGCGAAGGCCAGAAATGTCAGACGGCGGGTTGCAGTGGAATTGTGCGGCGATTTACCCAGAACGGACGCTCCACCTTCTGGTGTCCGAAATGCCAGAAGTGAGCCTCAGACAGCTGCGCCCTTGGGTTAAGTCACACATCGCTTCGCGGATTAGGCCACGACCTCGCGTCTTGCGCCGTGCGAAAAGAACCGCCGCCTTAGCTCCGCAGCGGGCTGTGCCGGACTGAACAGATAACCCTGCATTTCGGCGCAGCCGAGCGCGCGAAGCAATTCCTGCTGCTGTCGCGTCTCAACGCCCTCCGCGGTCGTCGTCATGTGGCGAGCGGCTGCGATATTCACGATCGCCCGCACAATGCTGGATGAGCCATCCGGCTCTCCCAGGTCGTTGACGAAGCAGCGGTCGATCTTGATCTTGTCGAACGGAAAGCGTTGCAGATAGCTCAGCGAGGAATAACCGGTGCCGAAATCGTCGAGCGCGAT
>VAZH01000090.1 GCA_005884465.1 Alphaproteobacteria bacterium
AAGATCGACGATACCGTTGAATGACACGGCCTAGTGACGTGCCTGCAACACAATGAAATCGTTCGGGAGCAAGAGCCCCCCATAACAAACTGCGCACGATCGGTCTCACAATCCAAAAGTCCACTTCGCAAAACTTGTATGATTCCTATCCGATTGTGCGTCTATGCGCGACCATATCCGATGAAGACGGCATATGAGCGAGGCGTTGGGAGAGAAGGGTGACCGAAGCAAACGCTAGTTGCTAGTCATACACAATTATGCAGTGAACCCGCAAGCATTCGGGCGCATTCGGTTTAAACAGGCGGCAGCAGCCCGAATGGCTCGGCCTCTCTTTGCGATATGTCCGGCCGTGGCGGCGGTCAAACGCGACGACGGGTCGTATCTGATTTCAGGCTGGATGCCGGCCGCCGAATTTGCCGATCTGCTCAAGGTCCCGTTGCCGCCTTCGCGGCAGTATCAGACCATGGCGGGTTTTCTGCTCCAGCAATTTGGCGCTATTCCGAACGTCGGCGATCGCATCGACGCTCACGGTTGGCGTTTTGAAATCCTTGATCTCGACGGACGTCGCATCGACAAGGTGCTGGCAACACCGGCGCCCGAGCCGGGATGAGGCAGGACCAGCAAGAATGGATATATGAGCCTTCGACCGTCAGAACTCCGCGTGAAATCGGCCCGAAAAGACCGAAACGGGCCCGCGGTCGGCATTGTATCCGGGATTGTTGATGAACTGATAGTCGAAGGTGAGCGTCGCCCATTTGTTGAGGCTGTAGGCGTAGTACGCTTCGAGGATTTGTTCCCTCCGATAGTTGAGTTGCCCATCGCCGATCAAAATACCGAGGCCGCCAGCGGCGAAATAAGCGCGCGACTCCGCCGAGAGACTTTCGACGATGCCCGCCACCCCGATTTTATCGTTAGGCCGCCCCCACGCTGTTCCGGCCAGAACCGTGCCGAAGGAAAGGCTCCCACTGCAATCCGTCCAACCGATAATCTCGGTTAATCCCGGGCTCCATGTCGCGCGCGAGAACACGCCGAGATCGGCAGAGATGGCCTGCTCGATATTGGCGACCAGGCCGTAATTGGTTCTTGTACGGCGCGTCAACGTTATGTCGGGATAATTCGGGCTTGTTAGAGGCAACGCGAGAGCATCGGAATAACCACCCATCGTGCCTCGGTTAAGCCAGCCAAAAAACCGCAACTTGCCAGGCTGCAAGAACAGCGAATATCGCAGTTCCAGTTCAGCCGTATATTGACCACGATCCGGAATGTGAGTGTCGAAATTGTTATTGTTGGAAACAACGGGAAGCAGAAAATAGCCGGTGCGGAAGGCCCAGCTCTTCTGGTTTAGCTCGGCGAAAGCGCCCCACGTCCAGCTCAACTTGTCCATGGTCCAGTCGTACGAGCCGCCGCCATAAATATTCCAGTTGAGAAAGGTTGTTCGCGGATCGTTGGCGTAAGCATTTCCATCGAAGGCATCGGTGACGGCGAATTTTCCTGCGGTGACCGTAATTCGCGAGATGTCCTGCTTGCCGGCGAGTTGGTTGGGGCCGTCGTTGATCGTCTCCTGCTCGCCGCCAAGCCCAAAGGTCTGTCGCAAAAAAAGGCGCGCAACATTCGAATGAGGCGCTGGAAAACTCGACTTTTGCGCCTCTCCATTCGTGAATCCAGCGACACCGTGTACATCGCTGAGTCCGAAGCCCTGCATTAATTCCGGATTGATATAGAATTCAGCGCCCTGCCAAAGACGCAAACCGACAAATGCCGTCGCGCTCATTGTGTTTTGAGCTTGCCTAGATCCGGCCAGGCTGTTCGGACCTTCATAAGGGGAGCGAAAGCTAGGATAGCCCTGACCGACGAATGTATATTGTCCGTGGACGTTCCAGTTGGCGGATTCAATCACCGGCTCGGTGCGACTCTCGATCGATGGCGCATCGGATCCCGCTCGCCCCAGGTGCCAGTTCAATCCCAATCGCAATGTATGGGTATCAAAGCTGGATTCCGAGCGCGCGCCAGATGGCATGGTGACGGTGGCTTTTCCGAAGTTATCGTAGAGGTATTCAAGCCTCGCACTCCAGTCCGGTGCAATCGCGACTTCGGCCCCGGCGCCCAATACCCAGCCACTGCGCACGCGAAGGGCTTTGTCTTCATCACCGGTGAGGTTAGAAGTCTCAATGAAACGGGCCTGCGACCAGGCAAAGCCACCAGTTCCGTAGATCAGGAAATTGTCGAAGGCGTAGCCGATGCGGCCGCGCAGCCTTGCGACATAGTCGATTTTTTCGGCGAGGTTTCCGTGCGCTGTGATCCTTGACCGCACAATGTCGTCAGCGCCCAGGAAATTCGGAAACGAAAAATCGCTTTCAACTCCCAGAAGGAAGCCTGACTTCAGGAGATGGTTGTAGCCAAGCTGCAAGCCGGCGAAGAGGCTTCCAAATGAATTGCTCGAACTCGCAGGAATCGGGTCTGCCAAGCTGCCGCTTGCGTTTCCGCGGCTATAGCCCAAGTGTCCGCCGACATAAAATCCTGTCCAATTAAAAAATGGGACAGGAGCCAAGCCCTTCCTGGGCTCGTTTCTGGCCGCGTCTGCAGAACTTGCAGGGCCGACCATAGCCAGCACCATGATGGTGCCCGTTCCGAGACGGGACATCCAATCAACCCGGCTCCCCCTCCGCCCTCTGTTGCCAATCATTCGCAACAATGCTGACATAGTTGCGAAGGCGGTGCAAGCAGTTGCGAACAGCTCGCAAGGGGAAAGGAAGAAATGGATAAGGCTCTTGAATGGCGTCGCCTGGTGACGTGGGTGCAACACAGGGCCGGCCGGCTGGGTCAGCCGTTTGGCGCGGGAGAATGCTGCACTTCGACGGTGACATGCGACAAGTCCGCGAATCTGGCCAATCTCGTGCGGTAGTGCGCCGGCTCGCGTGCCCCCGATGTTGCGACCGAGACAATGGCGCCGAGGTGGCCCGGCCCTAGCCGCCAAAGATGCAGGTCGGTGACGCGATCTCCGTCGCTTTCGACCACCCTGCGGACTTTCTCGGCCATGCGCGGATCCGGCGTGCGGTCGAGCAGGATGCTGCCGGTGTCGCGCAGCAACCCAAACGACCAGTTGGCGATCACAAGCGCGCCGATGAAGCCGGCAAGCGGGTCCATCCAAAGCCAGCCCAACGTACGGGCCATCAAAAGCCCAGCAATGACCAAAACGGATACGGCGGCATCAGCCATGACGTGAATAACGGCAGCCCGCATATTGTTGTCGCGGTGATGCGCGCCATGCCCAGCATCGTGATCGTGTTCTTCCAATTCGACATCGAGCGCGTCGGTGCTCGAGTCGATGCGGGCGGGTTTCTTGCCATGATCATGATCGTGATCATGACCATGGTTGTGGTGATGCCCGCCGGACAACAGCCACGCGCTCGCGACATTGACCACCAGGCCAAGGGCAGCGATCGGGATCGCCTCGTTGAAGCTGATGGCAACCGGATTGAACAGGCGCGATACGGCTTCATAGCCGATCAATAGCGCAATCATCGCGAGAACGATGGCGCTGGAATATCCCGCGAGATCGCCGAACTTTCCGGTGCCGAACGTGAAATTGCGATCGTTGGCATATTTGCGGGCATAGGTATAAGCCAACGCAGCCAGCAGCAGCGCTCCGGCATGCGTCGACATGTGCAATCCGTCGGCGATAAGCGCCAACGAGCCGAACAGCGCGCCGCCGATGATTTCGGCAATCATCATGACGCTGCAAAGGATGATCACCGCCCAGGTCCGGCGCTCGGCCCTGTCGTGATCCCTGCCCAGAAACATGTGGTCGTGCGGCGGAAGCTGAAAGGCGGTTTCTGTGTCGGTCATGACGGGCTCTCACTTCAGATAGGTGTGGACCACCTCGATCAGCTGATCCGCCGCGTCGGCGTTAAGCGCGCCCGGATTCCTCTCGGGGTCGACGAGATGGGTGCGGGTATGATCTTCGACCACCTCCGCCATCAGGCCCGCCACGCTGCCGCGAACGCCCGCAATCATGTGCATGATGCGCTCGCATTCCGCCTCGTCGTTTAGCGCCGGCTCGATCGCTTCGATCTGGCCGCGAATGCGACCAACGCGAGCGAGCAGCTTTTTCTTTTCTCGGATCGTGTGTGCCATGGGCCATAGATAGGGTAGCCCCCTATGCTAGATCAATCGCGTCTGTACCTGCACTATCGGGACTAACGAAAAGTCGGAGAAAAAGTGATGTGATCGCCGCCGGCCACGAAAAAAACCCGGGCTGAGGATGCAATTCTCGCCCAAAGAGTCCGGCAGCGGACATAAGGGGGAACTTATGTTCACTTTGTAACTTAAGCCTCGGGGTCTAATCGCGATGGTGGGGTGGGGATTTGAACGGAGACGTGCTGGTCATCCTCGTCATCGAAGACGAGGAGGCGATTCAGAGTCCAAGCCGTTCGCGCCGGCTCAACTTGTGACCGCCGTCTCCAACCTTCTCAACACCGGCACGCCGACAGCTTAGCTGCGTGCACGGTCCATAGTCTCGCGGCAAAAAGGTTGACCCGCCCGGGGGGACGACCGGGCGGGTCGGGTGCGGCACGGGGTGGATGAGGCGCCCGTGCCGGACGCAGGACCCAGAATCAGAGCGTTTTCGAGCGAAAGCCTGCCCGGACCTGATCCGGGTGGATACCGGTTCGCGTGACGAAAACGCGTCAAACGCAAAATGCTCTCAGCCGATCATCAATCCGATCATCAGTAGTAGTTGCAGGTGCGAATAGTGCCGATGTAGTTGCCGTAAACATCGAACTGGCGAACGAAACCGCAGCGGCGATAGCCGCCATAATAAGGGCCATTGTTCGCAGCGATCGCGCTGCCGACGACTGCGGCCCCTATCAGGCCAGCGCCGATGCCCCAGCCGAGGCCGCCGCCTCCGGCGTGGGCCTGGGTGGTGGTGGAAGCCAGGCCGCCCGTGAAGGCAAGCGCGGCGAGCGCGAGAGCGGCAATTCTGGTCTTGATCGACATGAGAAACTCCATCCGGTTGTGGGCGGACCGATGTGGCCCGCGTGCCCAGTTGGACGGACCCTGTTCCATTCCGGTTCGATTCGCCGTCGTGGAAATTACGAGCCTGCAATATTAGCTAGTGATTGCAATCACTTAGCGGCGGGCCTTAAGCCATCGGGCCGGACGAAAGCGTGTCCGGATTGAATTTATCGACATCGGCGAGCAGTTCGCAGAACGCGCGCGCGCCGTGATCGAGCAGGCGTTCGCCTTTCTCCGCGGAGGCCATCGTCGCATCGCCTGCGGCGCCGCTTGCGTGAAGGTCCTGGGCCTGCCAGGCCAACGGCGCCGGCCGGTGCGCTGAAAGCCGGCGATAATCCTTCTCCATCGCGATGCTGGTGGGACGGAAATCGGCGATCTTTTCGAGGCGCACCTGCTGCTTGTACCGCGCCAGCATGATCGATGTCTCGACGGCGCCGCCATGGATGCCGTGACGCAATTCTTGCGCAGCGAACGACCCCTCCGCCGCGCTGAGGCGCGACCAACCCGTGGTGACGGCGAGAAGTCCGTGCCGCGCGCGCAGATCCTGCGCGACAAGCGTCATCGCGGCGCTGTTGCCGCCGTGGCTCGTCACCATCACCAGCTTTTTGATGCCTGCGCGCGCCACGCTTTCACCGAGTGCCGTCCACGTCTTCAGCGCCACTTCGGTCGGCAACGTCAGCGTGCCCGGATAATCGATGTGTTCGGTGGAAATCCCGACCGGTTGCAGTGGAAGGAAGGTTGCGGGAATATTGTCGGGCAGTAGCTCGCGCACCCGCGCCAGATAGGCCTGCGCAATCATGACATCGGTGCCGACGGGCAAATGCGGACCGTGCTGTTCGGTGGCCGCCAGCGGCAACACCGCAATCCATCGCGCCGGCGCGGTTCCGGAAACATCGGGCCAGTGGATGTCGGTCCAGTCGCGGGGTGGCAGGGCTGAAGTCATCGAGCGAAATGTTTCTTTAGATGAATTTGCAGGGTAGTTAGTATCCCTTCGAAAGGCGCCAACCGGCGGCTGGTGCGGCGAATTTGAAGTTCCCTATCAGTTTTGCGGCAAATGCTCATTAGGAACTTCAAATTTACCGCACCTTTGATTCCGAAGTTCGCATCGGAGGGTGCTGCGAACGCTTGCGAACTTCGGAATCGGAGCACTAGTGCTTCCCATCATGGGCCAGAATGATCGACGGAGTCCAATCATGAACCCGGCTCTTTTGCCGCGAGCGTTAACAGTTGCCCTGGTGGCGGTTTTTGTGGCGATCGTGCCGGTAAGCGCCCAAACGCTGGACAAGGTCTCGTTCGGAACCAACTGGGTTGCCGAGGCCGAGCACGGCGGATTCTTCCAGGCCGTGGCCGACGGCACCTACAAGAAATACGGGCTCGACGTCACCATCGTGTCGGGCGGCCCGAACGACAACAACCGCATGCTGCTGATCGCCGGCAAGCTCGACTTCTTCATGGCCGCCAACACCCTGATGGCGCTCGACGCGGTCGCCAACAATGTGCCGGTGGTGACGGTCGCTGCCATCTTCCAGAAGGACCCGCAGGTTTTCCTGACCCATCCGGAATCAAAAGTGACAAAACTTGAGGATCTCAAGCCGCTGACGCTGTTCGTGTCCAAGGAAGGCATCTCCAGTTATTTTCAATGGCTGAAGTCCGAATATGGATTCAGCGAGGAGAAGGTCAGGCCCTACACGTTCAACCCGCAGCCGTTTCTCGCCAACAAGCAAAGCGCGATGCAGGGCTATGTCACCTCGGAGCCGTTCGCGGTGGAAAAAAGCGCAGGTTTCAAGCCCGGGATCATCTTGCTCGCCGATTATGGCTTCAACACCTATTCGACGCTGATCGAGACCCGCCGCGAGCTGATCGACAAGAAGCCGGACCTGGTTCAGCGTTTCGTCGACGCTTCGATCACCGGTTGGTACAATTATCTGTACGGCGACAACACGGCCGCCAACGCGCTGATCAGGAAACTCAATCCGGAAATGACCGACGAGCTGTTGGCCTACTCGCTAAACAAGATGAGGGAATATGGCATTGTCGATTCCGGCGACACCTCGCGCGACGGCATCGGCGCCATGACCGACGCCCGCGCCGCCAGCTTCTTCGACAAGATGGTGCGGGCCGGCGTGGTCCGCCCCGACGTCGACTTCCGCAAGGCTTACACGCTTCGCTTTGTCAACAAGGGCGTCGGCCTCGATCTGCGGCCAAAGAACTAGCGCCGCGATGGCCGAGCCTGCAGCCTCATCCGAAAGCTATTCCGGCATGGCAGGCCTCGCGGTGAGCCTGCGCGGCGTCACCAAGGTCTATGACAACGGCGTCAATGCGTTGGGGCCATTGGACCTTGACGTGCGCAAAGGCGAGTTGGTGTCGCTGCTGGGACCGTCCGGATGCGGAAAGTCGACAGCCTTGCGGCTGATCGCAGGGCTCAATGCACCGACATCCGGCAGCGTTCGGGTTTCTCGCGGGGTCGGTCAGTCGCGCGCAGGGCATTCCATCGGTTTTGTGTTTCAGGAGCCGACGCTGATGCCGTGGACCAGCGTGCGGGAGAATGTGAGGTTGCCGCTGAAACTTTCGCATGCGCCGACCGCCGAGGCCAATGCGCGCGTCGGCGACGCCTTGATCCAGGCGGGGCTCGCCGAATTTGCCGAGGCCTATCCGCGCGAATTATCGGGCGGCATGAAGATGCGGGTTTCGCTGGCGCGCGCGTTGGTCACCGATCCGGACATCCTCCTGATGGATGAGCCGTTTGCCGCGCTCGACGAGATCACCCGCTTTCGGCTCAACAACGACCTGCTCTCGCTGTGGCGCAATTTGCGCAAGACTGTCATCTTCGTCACCCATTCCGTGTTCGAGTCGGTTTACCTGTCGCAACGCGTAGTCGTGATGACGCCGCGGCCGGGCCGCCTCAGTGCCGAGATTCGTATCGACGCCCCCGAGCGGGGAGAGGAGTTCCGAACCTCGGCCGAATATGCCGCTTATTGCCGCGAGGTTTCGCACGCGCTGGCGCCGTTGCAATCCGGGCAGCCCGGATCATGACCTCCCTGCAGACCCCGCCATTATCCGCCGAGCCGGCAGCGCCTGGCAGCCACGCGCTGCGCCTTGTCCGTGTCCTGCTTCCCATCGTCGTGCTTGCGGCCGGCATTGCGCTATGGGAGCTCGTGGTGCGGCTCAACAATATTCCGCCCTATGTGCTGCCGGCACCGGTCGCGGTATTTCGAACGCTCATCGCCGACTGGCCGGTGCTGTCGCAATCGCTCGCGACCACGCTGGTAACCACGTTCGAAGGATTTGTTGCCGCCGCGATCGGCGGCGTCGCGCTGGCGCTGTTGTTCAACCAATCGAAGTGGCTGGAATATTCGCTGTTTCCCTATGCGGTGATCCTGCAGGTCACCCCGGTGATCGCGATCGCGCCGCTGCTGTTGATTTATCTACCGCAGCAAACCGCGGTCGTTGTCTGTGCCTGGATCGTCGGATTCTTTCCGGTGCTGTCCAACACCACGCTCGGTCTGAATTCGGTGGATCGCAATCTGGCCGGACTGTTTCAGCTTTACGGCGCCTCGCGAATGCAGACGCTGCGATATCTCAAATTGCCTTCGGCGTTGCCGTTCATGCTCGGCGGATTGCGGATTGCGGGCGGGCTGTCGCTGATCGGCGCCGTGGTCGCCGAGATCGCGGCGGGCTCCGCCGGTGCGGGTTCCGGACTGGCCTATCGAATTGCGGAATCCGGCTATCGTCTCAACATTCCCCGAATGTTCGCGGCGCTGCTGTTGCTCTCCGCCGCCGGGATTGTCATCTATGGGCTGCTGGCGCTAACCTCGCATCTGGTGCTGCGGCGCTGGCACGAAAGTGCGCTTGGAAAGGAAAACTGATGGCAGGCGGAAATATTTCTTCCGAGAAGATCGACTTGCTGGTCTATGGCCCGAACAAGCCGATCGTCGATAATGGTTTTTCCGACCAGTTCGTGCTGCACGCCTTTGAGACCACGGCCGATCTCGAGCGGTTGATGCCGGCGGTCGCGGAGAAAATCCGCGGCGCCGCGGTGACCTACAACTCGGTGCGCGGCGACAGCAAGACGCTGGCGCGTTTTCCAAAACTCGAGATCGTGTCCTCTTTCGGCGTCGGCTACGATCACATCGACGCCAACTACGCGCGCGAGCACAACATCGTCGTCACCAACACGCCTGACGTCCTGACCGAAGAGGTCGCGGATATCGCGCTCGGACTCCTGATCGCGACCTTGCGCGAGTTCATCAAGGCCGACCGTTATCTGCGTTCCGGCCTCTGGATGACGCAAAATTTTCCCTTGAGCGTCGGCTCGCTCAGGGATCGCAAGGTCGGGATGGTCGGCATGGGCCGGATCGGCCAGGCGATCGCGCGCCGGCTCGATGCCTCGCGTGTGCCGGTGGTCTATCACTCGCGCAAAGTCGCCGACGGCGTATCCTACAAGCATTATCCCGACCTGATCGAGATGGCGAAGGCGGTCGATACGCTGATCGTGATTATTCCGGGCGGCGCCGCGACCGCCTACAACTCGGTGCGCGGCGACAGCAAGACGCTGGCGCGTTTTCCAAAACTCGAGATCGTGTCCTCTTTCGGCGTCGGCTACGATCACATCGACGCCAACTACGCGCGCGAGCACAACATCGTCGTCACCAACACGCCTGACGTCCTGACCGAAGAGGTCGCGGATATCGCGCTCGGACTCCTGATCGCGACCTTGCGCGAGTTCATCAAGGCCGACCGTTATCTGCGTTCCGGCCTCTGGATGACGCAAAATTTTCCCTTGAGCGTCGGCTCGCTCAGGGATCGCAAGGTCGGGATGGTCGGCATGGGCCGGATCGGCCAGGCGATCGCGCGCCGGCTCGATGCCTCGCGTGTGCCGGTGGTCTATCACTCGCGCAAAGTCGCCGACGGCGTATCCTACAAGCATTATCCCGACCTGATCGAGATGGCGAAGGCGGTCGATACGCTGATCGTGATTATTCCGGGCGGCGCCGCGACCGCGAAAATGATCAACGCCGATGTGATGAAGGCGCTCGGTCCGCGCGGCGTGATCATCAACGTGGCGCGCGGCTCGGTGGTCGACGAGCCGGCCCTGATCGCGGCGCTCAAATCGGGCACCATTCTGGCGGCGGGGCTCGACGTGTTCGCAAACGAGCCGAACGTACCGGACGAATTGAAGACCATGCAGAATGTGGTGCTGCTGCCGCACGTCGGCTCCGCGTCGGTGGTGACGCGGAACGCGATGGATCAGCTGGTGGTCGACAACCTGAAAGCCTGGTTCGCCGGCAAACCGCCGCTGACGCCGGTCCCGGAAACCCCGGTCAAGGGCCGCTGATGACAGCTCGCTTTGTTACTGCGCTTGCAGTCCTGTTGGCGTGCGTTATCTGCGGATCGATTGTCCGGTCGCAGGACGCCTCCACCTTGAAAAAAGACATGGTGGGCCAATGGGAGCTCTCGACCACCGAACGCAGCAAGACCTGTGTGGTCACGCTGAAGGGCGACGCGACGCCGCAGGGCATGAAGCTCGAACTCGAGCCGGCTTGCGCGGCGGCGCTGCCATTCACCAAGGCCATCACGGCCTGGAATGTCAAAGGGCTGGATATCGTGCGGCTGCAGGATGCCGCTGGCGCGCCCGTGATCGATTTTACCGAAGTCGAGAGCGGGATTTTCGAAGGCTTGCGACAGGGCGAGGGCATCTACATCCTGCAGAACCTCGCCGCCGCGCGCTCGCTGGCAAAATCGATGGACCAGATGATCGGTGACTGGGCAATGGTTCGCCGCAATGGCCAATCGATCTGCGGCCTGACCCTGACCAACACCGAGGCGACGGCGGACAATTTCCAGGTGTTTCTCAAGCCGCGCTGCGATCCGGCGGTCGCAACATTTGCGCCGACGATGTGGCGGTTGGAGCGCGGCGGGCTGCTACTGATGTCGGCGGGCGGCGAGTTCTGGCGTTTCGAGGCCGACGACAACGCGCAGTGGCGACGGGTGCCCGACAGCGCCGACCCGCTGATCATGGTGCGGCAATAATTCCCCAGGCGATCGCGCTTCGCTTGGATTGACGCGAGCAAATTCAGAAACCGCATCAAATCCTTGGCCACGAAAGCCGCCGTCCGGCGGTGGTCGGCATTGATGAAGCGCTCGACCTTGCAGGAACTCGACGGCGAGCCCAACGTTGGCAATGGGAGGAGCCACAGCACGGGCTCCGCAGATCGAGCCGCTGCACAAGTTGCCCGAGGTCGCTCAGGTCAGTTCCAGGCGAGCTCAGGGTCAGGCGCGGGAGCCATGCGTCCCGTCACGTCGGCGCGATGAAACCGAAAAACCGATCATGACGCAAAAGACCTTCAATATCGGATACGCGATCGCCGCCATCTTTCTGGTGTTCATCATTCAGTATGCTGTCTCGGTCGCCAACCAGATTGCGCCGATTCCCTATAGCGACTTTCAACGCCTGTTGCACGAAGGCAAGATCGCCAGCGTCGGCGTGTCGGACCGCTTCATACAGGGGTCCCTGAAAGAGCCGTTGCCCGGCGGGAAAAAACAATTCGTCACGACCAGGGTCGATCCGCAATTCGCGATCGAGCTCGACAAATATGGGGTCCGCTATACCGGCGAAATCGAGAGCACGTTGTTGCGCGACCTGTTGTCGTGGCTGATGCCGATGCTCTTGTTCGTGGGGCTGTGGTGGTATCTCGGCAGGCGGTTCGCCGAATCGCAAGGTTTTGGCGGCGGGCTGATGTCGATCGGCAAGAGCAAAGCCAAGATTTATGTCGAATCCGATACCGGCGTCACATTCGACGACGTTGCCGGCGTCGACGAGGCCAAGGACGAATTGCGGGAAGTCGTGGAGTTCCTGAAAAGTCCCAAAGACTACGGCCGGCTCGGTGGCCGGATGCCGAAAGGCGTGTTGCTGGTGGGCCCGCCCGGCACCGGCAAGACGCTGCTGGCCAAAGCGGTCGCCGGTGAAGCGAAGGTACCGTTCTTTTCCATCTCGGGGTCGGAATTCGTCGAGATGTTTGTCGGCGTCGGCGCTGCGCGTGTGCGTGACTTGTTCCAGCAGGCACATCAGCAGGCGCCCGCCATCATCTTTATCGACGAACTCGATGCGCTTGGCCGGGCACGCGGCATCGGCCCCTATGCCGGCGGCCACGACGAAAAGGAGCAAACGCTCAATCAGCTGCTGGTCGAGCTCGACGGCTTCGACTCGCGTTCGGGGCTCGTCATTCTGGCGGCCACCAACCGGCCTGAAATTCTCGACCCCGCCTTGCTGCGGGCCGGCCGGTTCGATCGCCAGGTGCTGGTGGACCGGCCCGACAAGAAGGGCCGCGTGCAGATCCTGCAGGTTCACATGAAGCGGGTGAAGCTCGCGCCCGATGTCGACGCCGAAAAGGTCGCCGCCCTGACGCCGGGCTTTACCGGCGCCGACCTCGCCAACCTCGTCAACGAAGCGGCGCTGCTGGCGACGAGGAGAGGCGCAGATGCCACATCGATGGCGGACTTCGGCAATGCGGTCGAACGCATCGTGGCAGGTCTGGAAAAGAAAAACCGGCTGCTCAACCCCAGGGAGCGGGAGATCGTCGCCTATCACGAGATGGGCCATGCGCTGGTGGCGCTTGCGCTGCCGGGGGTCGATCCGGTTCACAAGGTGTCGATCATTCCGCGCGGCATCGGCTCGCTCGGCTATACCATTCAGCGTCCGACCGAGGACCGCTTCCTGATGACGCGCGAGGAACTGGAGAACAAGATGGCCGTGGCACTCGGTGGCCGCGCAGCCGAGTGGATCGTATTCGGTCACCTTTCGACTGGCGCCGCCGACGACCTTCGGCGCGTCACCGACATCGCTCGCAGCATGGTGACCCGCTACGGGATGTCCGAAAAGCTCGGCAACGTCGCCTATGACCGCGATCCTCGCACCTTCTTGACTGGGCCCGATCTTCCACCGCCTCCGCGCGACCGAGATTATGCGGAGAAGACGGCCGCGACCGTCGACGAGGAGGTGCGGGCCATCGTCGAGAAGGCATTCCAGCGCGCCCTCGACCTGCTCCGGGAACGGCGCGCCGTTCTCGATCGCACCGCCCGGCGCCTGCTCGAAACCGAAACCCTGGAGGAAGCCGAGCTGGCTCAACTGGTCAACCAGCCGCAGTCGCGATCATCGCAAGCCGCTGCCGAATAACGGGGCCGTCGACGTCATCCAAATCGGCGATCCGAAGCGACAGTGGTGTCGGCGGGAGCCGGCGGGAGGTCGCCACGCCAGGGAAAATTGCCTTGCTGGCGCCGTGATCCCGTTCAATCTTTGTGGGCGCCCGGCTCGCAAGCGGCGCCCACGGCAGTGCTTCGATTCCTCCTCGTGCAGGGCGCGGGCTTAAGGAGATGATTCATGCCTGAAGTTCCGCTGAACCTCGCGGAGATCGAGGAACGCATCGCCGCTGTAAGGGAAAACATCAGCGAGCTGATCGAGCACGCGGCCGCATATTCCGGCGCGGCGGACG
>VAZH01000654.1 GCA_005884465.1 Alphaproteobacteria bacterium
ACAAGCGGCCCTATCCGGCCTTTGTGAAGGCCTACGGACATAACGGATATTTCACGAGCCTGAAGCAGATCGTGCATTTCTACAACACACGCGACGTTTTGCCGCGATGCCAGCCACATGACGATGAAGGCGAGACATGCTGGCCGGCACCCGAGTCGACCGCCAACATGAACACGAGCCGAATGGGACGCCTCGGGCTGTCCGACGCAGAAGAGGACGCGCTTGTGAGTTTCATGCAGACGCTGACGGATGGGTTTATGCCCCGGGATCCATAGTAGTCGCGTCTTGAAGGGC
>VAZH01000655.1 GCA_005884465.1 Alphaproteobacteria bacterium
GACCACGATCGAGCGTTTCACGACAGGCGATTTCATGACGCGTCCTCGCCGTCGATCCGATGCTGATCCAGCAAGTCGTTCGCACGGTTAGCGCGCTGCTCATCCAGAGCGCGTTCGGATTTGGTTCGGCCAAACCGCGTCCGGTTGGCCTCGGCCTGCTTGGCCGACTGTTCTCGCTTGGTGCGCTTCTTGAATCGCTTCAGGTTGACCACGTCCCCCATGCTTGCCCCCATCATGCAATAAACGGAGGGCATGCTTTTGCCGAATAGCCACCACCCGGCTCGCTCGTCATTTAGAAATCCCCGCTACTGTCCTTTGATAGCATCAAAGAATATGTTCCGCTCTGCGAACGCAAAATATTTTGCGCTCTACCACGCTCCCGCGCAACGACAATAGCCGATCGGCCTCATTCTTTAGGCCTTATGACCCATAACTATTTTCCCGGTCTGGTAGTGTCCCGGCCGTGCGGCGATCAGCCGGGGCGCGTCATTTTGTCTGGCTGCACCAGGCGGTCGAATTGCGCAGGTGTAACAAAGCCCAGCCGCACAGCCTCTTCTTTCAACGTCGTGCCGCGGGCGTGAGCCGACTTGGCGACCTTTGCAGCGTTGTCATAGCCGATCTTGGGAGCGAGCGCGGTCACCAGCATCAGCGAGCGTTCCATCAGATCCCGGATGCGTTTCTCGTCAGCGCGTATTCCCTCGATGCAATGTTCGGTGAACGACCGAGTGACGTCGGACATCAACTGGATGGAATGCATCATACAATATGCCAGCACCGGCTTGTAGACGTTCAGCTCGAAATGCCCTTGGCTGCCGGCGACGGTGATGGTGGCATGGTTGCCGAAGCATGGTCATGGCTTCGCACTGCGTCGGGTTGACCTTGCCCGGCATGATCGACGAGCCCGGCTCGTTTTCGGGCAGGATCAACTCGCCCAATCCGGAACGCGGCCCCGAGCCCAGCAGGCGGATATCGTTTGCGATCTTGAACAGGCCGGTCGCCACCGAATTGATGGCGCCGTGCACGAACACATAGGCGTCGTGGGAAGCCAGCGCCTCGAACTTGTTGGCGGCGCTGCTGAAGGGCAGTTTCGTGATTTTGGCAACGTGTTTTGCAAACAGGTGAGCGAATTTCGGCTTCGAATTGAGCCCGGTGCCGACCGCTGTGCCACCTTGCGCCAGCGGGTAAAGATCTCTTGCCGCCATTCGCAGCCGTGCGATGCCGCTCTCGACCTGGGCTGCGTAGCCGGAAAATTCCTGACCGAGCGTCAGCGGCGTCGCGTCCTGGGTATGGGTCCGGCCGATCTTGACGATGTGCGCGAATGCCTTTTCCTTTTTGCGCAGCGCGCGGTGAAGCTCGCTCAACGCCGGAATGAGATCGCCGACGATCGCCATCGCCGCCGCGATGTGCATGGCGGTCGGAAATGAGTCGTTCGACGACTGGCTCATATTGACGTGGTCGTTGGGATGAACCGGCTCTTTGGCGCCGAGCTTGCCGCCGAGCAGCTCGTTGGCGCGGTTGGCGATCACCTCATTGAGGTTCATGTTGGTTTGGGTGCCGGAGCCGGTCTGCCAGACCACCAGCGGAAAATGATCGTCGAGCGCGCCATCGATCACTTCGCGCGCGGCGCGGGCGATGGCGCGGGCGCGGCGCTGGTCGAGCAGCCCAAGCTCGCGATTGGTTTCCGCCGCTGCAAGCTTGACGATGCCGAGCGCGCGAATGATCGGCGTCGGCATCCGGTCCTGGCCGATGCGGAAATTCTGCCTCGAACGTTCGGTCTGCGCGCCCCAATAGCGATCGGCGGGAACCGGGATCGGACCGAAGCTGTCGGTCTCCATGCGCGTGGAACTGGATCGCGATGTCGTTGCTGATCGAGCCATGAATCATGTCCGTTACGCAAAGCTGGTTCTGTGCGGAACCAACTTACGCTGGCTCCGCGCGGCGGCACGTTCATTGTACAGGGTAGCAGGCTCTTTTCGCCCGGATTATTTCTTGCGGAAGCGATCCAGCCGCACGACTTCGGCGCCCTCGCCCGGCTTCGC
>VAZH01000656.1 GCA_005884465.1 Alphaproteobacteria bacterium
AGCAGTCGGCGGCGGCCATGTAGTCGGTAGCGTCGGTTTTGCCGGGTTGTTTCATACCGGATGAGTGTAGTTACACCTAACCGCTCCCGCAAGAGCCTGGTCCTGCCCACCTGCTGGATTTATGGAGTGCTCAGTTCCCCGGCTTCCACGGCTGATAGTCGCCGGTGGCCTTGGGGCGGCGACCGCCCGCCAGGATCGAGCCGGGGGGGCGGTAGGCCATCGGTGTCCCCGTCAGGTTGGGAACATGCGGCTTTTCCCAGGGATGCGGCTGGTAGACCTCTTCGGTCGGCGCAAGATCGACAGTGTGGTGCAGCCAGCCGTGCCATGACGGCGGAACGCGGCTGGCCTCGGCATAGCCGTTGTAGATCACCCAGCGTCGCTCGAAGCCGAGCGTCGGATCGATCTTGCCGCCACGGGCGCGGTAATAGCGGTTGCCCTGTTCGTCTTGGCCCACCAGCTCGCCGAACCGCCAGGTCCACAATTGCGTGCCGAAGGTCTGGCCATTCCACCATGTGAAAAACTTGAGCAGAAACTGTTTCATCGGTCCTGGCCGGTTCGAGCAGCGGTTGCGGCCCTGATGCCATCGGCAGGCTGAATTGTCCAGTAAAGTCCGCGCATCTGGCTCACTCGATTGTGACGTCGGACTTTCGGCGAACGAATGCCGCGCAATCGGCGCAATCCGTTCATGCCGCATACAGTTCCGATCTGTCACGCTCGTCGCGCGCACAATCGGTGTGAGGCTCGGGAACGTCCGACCTCGACGGAGGTTAGCTAGTATCCCCGCAGATGGAGCCCAACAATGATCAAGTTAAAAGTTTTGAGTACCGTTGCTGCAATCGCGCTGGCTTTGCCGGTCGCAGTGCCGAGCGAGAGCTTCGCGCAGCATTTCAAGGGCGGTAGAGGCGGCGTCGCCGTCGGCGGCGGAGCCGGCGCTCCTGCCGCACGCTTTAGCGGCGGAGGCGGCGCTCCGGCTGCACGCTTTAGCGCCGGCGCGGCGCCCATGGCGCATTACAGCGGTCCCGGCGCTTCATCGATGGCGCGCTATAGCGGCGTGACCACCGGTGGCGCACCCGCCGCGCGCTGGAGCGGCGCCACAACCGGCACCCGTTTCAGCACTGGCCCGACCGTCACGCGTTATAGCAGCGGCTACGGAGGCTGGAACGGCGGCTACCGTTATCGCCACCGCGGTGGCGGGTTCTTCCCCGGCGCGGTTGCCGGTGCCGTGATCGGCGGTGCGCTCGCCTCAAGCTACTATTATGGCGCACCTTATGACTACAGCTACGGCTACGATGATCCCTACTACTACGACGATGCCGCGGTGGTGGCGGTGGCCCCGGCCCCGGTTGGCGACGATGCCGTCGCCTACTGCATGCAGACCTATCAGTCCTACGATCCGGCGTCGGGAACCTATCTCGGCTTTGACGGCTTGCGGCACCCCTGCCCGTAACCGAAGCCGGTATCTGTGAGTTGAAGGACGGCGCATTCAAGGCGCCGTCCTTTGTCGTTTGTGAATCAGGAGCGCGTTGCCAGCACGACGCCGGCGAGGGTGAAGATCAGCGCGGCAATCTGGCCGATGCCGAGCGGCTCGTGCAGCGCCACCGCCGACGTCACCACGCCGATCACCGGCACCGCCATGGTGCCGATCGCCGCAACCGAGGCCGGCAGCCGCGCCAGCGCCGCGAACCAGCTCACATAGGCGACGCAGAACTGGATCACCGTGGCGTAGACCAGCAGGATCCAGCCGAGATGCGACAATGCCGCCACGTCGGACTTCTCGACCAACAGACCGACGATCGCCACCGGCAGGCAGCCGATTCCGATCTGCCAGGCGGCGGCCGAAAGCGGCGGCAAGGCAAGCGGCAGTTTCTTGGCCAGAACAGTGCCGACCGCAAAGCCGACGGCGCCGCCGAGCGCCATGACGATCCCCGGCATTTTCGCGCTACTTGCCGCAAATCCATTGTCGCCCATGATGGCGGCAAGCCCCGCGAACGCCATCACCAGCGAAATCACGCGCAGCAGATTCGGCCGTTCGCCCAAAATCGGCCACGCCATAATCGAGGCCCATACCGGCATGGTGTAGGCGATCAGCGCGCCAATCCCATCAGCGTCATCCAGCAGGCCACGTTGAGAATAGCAGCCAGCACCAGACGCAACCACATTTCGCGCGGGACGCGCAGGCTTTGGCCGCGGAGAATTGCAAGCCCCGCCAATAGCGCGGCGCCGACCACGCCGGTAGAGCCGCGCATCGTCAGCGGCGGCAATTCGCTCAAGAGATATTTGGTGACGGGCCAGTTGAATCCCCAGCCGACCGAGGTGATGGCGAGGAACATGAGTCCCGCGGGCGTGATGTGCGCACGCGCAGGCGTCGGCTTTTGCGGTGTCATGGAATCAAACCGGTGGGATTGCGGCATGATCCGGAAAAGTGGAAGCCGGTTTTCCAAAAAGATCATGCTCAAGCAAAGAGATAATTCTAGAGCATGATTCAACCCGGTTGAATCATGCTCCAGGCCTCACCTTGCCGGTTCTTTGGGCCAGAGGCCATCGCCAGACGGGCATGGCAGCCCGGAGCCGCGTAACCCCACCTGAGTCTCGCAAGAGCAAGCCCTCGGCGACAATAAATAGTTGCCCTGTGAACAGCGGGACGAAGCTGAAATTCGCGCGGTGGAAACAATTTTTTTCGTTTGGGAATCCCTGAGGACTCACTGATACTTGGCGGCACAGGGGGCACGAAGCCACCCCCTGTTTTTCTCCGTTTTCCACCATATTTAGTATTTGATTCAGGAACTCGTACTAGTCCTTGACGGGCGTAACGGAGTTGTCTTAGCTTTGATCCTGTTCGGCGCGAGTGTGTTTGGGTCCCGCCGGTCGCTCCCATAAGGGTTCCAGATTGACCACTCCGCCCGCCGGTCGAGGCATCGGGTGACGGGTTTGTTTGTCCCGAATTTGGAGAACTTCGGAGCGCTAAAAACGGGCCAAAAATGGCTCAGGTGACGAGTTGAGGCGTTGAAAGCATGAGCCGGACCTTGGGGGCCCGGCTC
>VAZH01000650.1 GCA_005884465.1 Alphaproteobacteria bacterium
TCGAATGCGGGAGGGCTCGGGATCATCACTGGCTTGACGCAGCGAACACCGGAATTGCTGGCGAAGGAGATTGCGCGCTGTCACGACCTGACGGACAGGCCGTTTGGCGTAAACCTGACATTCCTCCCGTCATTCTCGGCGCCGCCTTATCCGGAATACATTGCCGCGATCAGGGAAGGCGGAATCAAGATCGTTGAAACCGCTGGACGCAGCCCGGAGCAATATATGCCGGCCCTGAAGGCAGCCGGCATCAAGGTGATCCACAAATGCACCTCGGTTCGGCATTCGCTGAAAGCCGAGCAGATCGGCTGCGACGCCGTCAGCGTCGATGGCTTCGAGTGCGGCGGCCACCCCGGCGAAGACGACATGCCCAACATGATTCTGCTGCCGCGATGCGCGCAGCCTCGTCGCCGCGCTCGCGATGGGGGCGGCCGGCATGAATATGGGGACGCGGTTTATCGCCACCAAGGAAGCGCCGGTGCACGACAACGTCAAGAAAGCGCTGGTTGCCGCCTCCGAGCTGGACACGCGGCTGGTGATGCGCGCGATCAGGAACACCGAGCGCGTGCTGAAGAACACCGGCGTCGAGCGTTTGCTGGAGATCGAGCGCGAGAAGGGCGCCAAGCTCAAGATCGAGGATATTCACGACGAAGTCGCCGGGGTCTATCCCAAGGTCATGATCGATGGCGACATGGATGCCGGCGCCTGGAGCTGCGGCATGGTCGTCGGCCTCATCCACGACATCCCGACCGTCAAGGAGCTGATCGATCGCATCATGGCGGACGCCGAGCGCCTCATTCGGAAGCGGCTGATGGGATTGCTTGGCGCCGAAAGCAGGGCAGCTCTGGAAGTCGCGTGAATCCTTGTTCGTGTCCGATTAAAACGGGAGCGGTTGAAATGGCAGAAGATCGGATCGAGGTCGACACCGGGACCAGCGAGCTATTGTGCGAAATTAAGGACCGCGTCGCCCTCATCACGCTCAACCGTCCCGAGGCGCGCAATGCGCTGTCCGACCGGCTGACGCCGGCGCTGCGGCGTATGATCAAGCAGTGCGGCGATGATCCCAACGTCGGCGCGCTCCTGATATCAGGCGCCGGCAATGCCTTTTGCGCCGGAGGCGATGTCAAGGGCATGGGGAATAACGCGACCAAAACCGAAATACCAATCGAGGAGCGCGTTGCCGACCTGCAAATGAAGCAGCGCACCCTGACCGGCGCGCTGGTGGCGGTGAGAAAACCGACCATTGCGGCGCTTCCCGGACCCGCCGCAGGCGCGGGACTGGCGCTCGCGCTCGCCTGCGATATCCGCATCGCCGCCGAATCCGCGATCATGGCCACGGGATATGCCCGCATCGGCTTGACCGGGGACTACGGCATCGCCTGGTTGCTGACGCGACTTGTGGGAACATCGCGGGCGCGGGAGCTGATGTTTCTGTCGGAGCGGATCGACGCACGCCGCTGCGAGGCGCTCGGTCTCGTCAATCGCGTTGTACCTGACGCCGAGCTTCGCGATACCGCTTTTGCGCTCGCAGAGTCTCTGGCCGAGGGCCCGTCCATCGCGCTGGCTGGCATGAAGGACAACCTCGACCATGCCGTGACCTCCGGCTTTCTGGATTCAATGGATCAGGAAGCGGAGAACATGGTGCGCGCTGCACGCACGGCCGATCACAAGGAGGCGGTGCGCGCCTTCATTGACAAACGCAAACCCGCATTCAGCGGGCATTAGGTCCTGGCGAGGCAGCATCCGTGACCGACAAGCCAATTGCCGTCGTTACAGGTGTCGGTCCCGGCACGGGGTCCGCGATCGTCCGGCGTTTCGCGGGCGGCGGATTTCGCGTCATCGCTCTGGCCCGTTCGCCGGATCGAATCCATGCTCTCGAGCGAGAGCTTCCAGACACCCGCGCGATGATCTGCGACGTCTCCAGCGAGAGCCAGGTCGCGGACGCTGTTGCCAACATCCGCAAATCGTACGGTGTCCCGAATGTCCTGATCCACAATGCGGTGGGAGGAGGCTGGGGCACCTTTCTCGAAATCGCCCCCGAGATGCTTGAACGTAATTTTCGCGTGAACGTCATGGGTCTTTTGTATCTGGCGCGCGAAGTGGCGCCGGCGATGATCGAGGCGGGCGAC
>VAZH01000651.1 GCA_005884465.1 Alphaproteobacteria bacterium
TTTCGCTCGGCATGAAGCAGTTGCTGGACGATCCGTGGCAGGGCATCGAGGCGAAGTACCCGCTGAACGCGCGCTTCACCGGCCGCGTCACCAACATCACCGACTACGGCGCGTTCGTCGAACTGGAGCCGGGCATCGAAGGCCTGATCCACGTCTCGGAAATGTCGTGGACCAAGAAGAACATGCACCCCGGCAAGATCGTTTCGACCTCGCAGGAAGTCGAAGTGCAGGTCTTGGAAGTCGATTCGGTCAAGCGCCGTATCTCGCTCGGCCTCAAGCAGACCATGCGCAATCCCTGGGAAGTCTTCGTCGAGAAGTTCCCGGTCGGTTCGACGGTCGAAGGCGAGGTCAAGAACAAGACCGAGTTCGGTCTGTTCCTCGGTCTCGACGGCGATGTCGACGGCATGGTCCATCTGTCCGACCTCGACTGGAAGCTTCCGGGCGAGCAGGTCATCGACAACTTCAAGAAGGGCGACATGGTCAAGGCCGTGGTGCTCGACGTCGATGTTGAAAAGGAGCGCATCTCGCTCGGCGTCAAGCAGCTCGAGGGCGACCCCTTCGCCGAGCCGGGCGACGTCAAGAAGGGCGCGGTCGTGACCTGCGAAGTGCTCGAGGTGAAGGAAGCCGGCATCGAAGTGAAGATCTCGGGCACCGACTTCACCACCTTCATCAAGCGTTCGGAACTCGCCCGTGACCGCAACGATCAGCGCGCCGAGCGGTTCGCCGTCGGCGAGAAGGTCGATGCGCGCGTGATCCAGTTCGACAAGAAGGCCCGCAAGGTGCAGGTCTCGATCAAGGCGCTGGAAGTTGCCGAAGAGAAGGAAGCCATCGCGCAGTACGGCTCCTCCGATTCGGGAGCGACGCTGGGCGATATTCTCGGCACCGCGCTCAAGAACCGCGACAAGTAAGCGTTCGCTTAGCTGTCTGTGACATCAGGCCCCGGTTTCGACCGGGGCCTTTTTGTTTTTCCCTTCTCCCGCAAGGGGAGAAGGGAAGCCGGGTCTTGTTTTCTTCATATTGCATCGCAATTGATGTAGTCAGATAACGCTTGGCTCACGCTGCGAGTGCAAAACGCGCTGATTATTTCAGGAGAAATTCGATGTCGCTTGATTCGGACGTGATCGTCGATCGCCGCAGGATCCGCCGCAAGCTGACCTTTTGGCGCGTCGCGGCTGGCCTGGTTGCGATCGCGGCGATCGTTACAGTCGGCACGATTGCAACGACGAGCGGGCCGGCTGCGCTGACGGCATCGGGCTCGATCGCACGCGTCAACATCGAAGGGCTGATCCGCAGCGACCAGCAACGGGTCGAGGCGCTGGAGCGGCTGGAGAAATCGAGCCACGTCGCCGTCATCGTCCATATCAACTCGCCGGGCGGCACCACGGCCGGCTCCGAGCAACTCTATGATTCGCTGGTGCGGCTGAAGGCCAAGAAGCCGCTGGTGGTGGTGGTCGAGGGGCTGGCTGCGTCGGGCGGTTACATCACGGCGATCGCCGCCGATCATATCGTCGCCCGCCAGAGCTCGCTGGTCGGCTCGATCGGCGTGCTGTTTCAGTTTCCGAATTTCACCGACCTGATGAAGACCGTGGGCGTCAAGGTCGAGGAGGTGAAATCCTCGCCGCTGAAGGCCGCGCCGAACGGTTTCGAGCCGACCAGCCCGGAGGCGCGCGCCGCGCTCGACGCGCTGGTGAAGGATTCCTATGCCTGGTTCCGGGGCCTGGTGAAGGAGCGGCGCGGCATGGACGACGCGTTGATCGAAAAGGTCGCGGACGGGCGCGTTTTCACCGGCCGTCAGGCGGTCGAACTGAAGCTGATCGATCAGCTCGGCGATGAAAAAGCAGCCGTCGCATGGCTGGTTGCCGAAAAGAAGATCAAAAGCGATCTGCCGGTGCGCGATTTCAAGCTGACGCCGCAATTCGGGGACCTGACCCTGCGCGCGGCAGCTTCCATCGCCTTCGATGCGCTCGGCTTGAGTTCCATCGCGCGCCAGATCGAGCAGGCCGGCGTCGGCCAGGCGGTCGATCAGCTCTCGCTCGACGGCATGTTGGCGCTGTGGCGCCCCGCAGCCACCAACTGAGCCGCACCGGCTGCTCTTGGTCACATTCTCCCGCACTGCGGGTGTTGCCGTATAGCCTCTTCGGGCCGCTTCGCGCTGCCCGAAATTGATTTAGCGTCTTGACAGATCAAGGTATTTTCACGGAAATGGATATCCGCCCGACCCGGATCCCAGCTTCGATGATCAAATCCGAACTTGTTCAGCGCATCGCCGAGCACAACCCGCACCTCTATCAGCGGGATGTGGAGAACATTGTGAACGCGATCCTCGATGAGATCGTCGCAGCGCTAGCGCGCGGCGACCGTGTCGAGCTGCGCGGCTTCGGCGCTTTCTCGGTCAAACATCGCCCGGCGCGCGCGGGGCGCAATCCACGCACCGGCGCGCATGTGCCGGTCGACCAGAAGAGCGTGCCGTTCTTCAAGACCGGCAAGGAAATGCGCGAGCGGCTGAACCGCGACAACGGCTCGCCCGAGGCTGGCGCGTAAGGCGCTTTTTACGGGTTTCGACGAATCTATATCCGTGTTGCGGGGGTTGGTGCCCGCCTTTCTCCATCGCTACGAGAGATGGTCATGCGAAAGTTCTTCACGGCGCTGGTCGTCATTCCCTTGGGCCTCATCTTCATCGTCTTTGCGGTCGCCAACCGCCATTTCGTGACAGTGTCGTTCGACCCCTTCAATTCGACCGATCCGGCGATCGCGGTGTCGATGCCGCTGTTCGCCGTGATCATTGTGGTGGCCATTCTGGGGGTGGCGGCGGGCGGCATGGCGACCTGGTTCCGCCAGCGCCACTGGCGGCGCGCGGCGCGCCAGCATGAGACGGATGCCCGCCGGGCGAGGGCGGAGGCGGCCGATTTGCGGGCTGCGGCGGCGATTTCCCGGGCCGATCAGCAGCGGCTTCCGGCGCCGTCCC
>VAZH01000087.1 GCA_005884465.1 Alphaproteobacteria bacterium
ACATTGCGGATGATGGCGCCGCAAAATTCCTCAACGTCGCCATCAAAGGATCCGGTTTCTTTGCGATGTGAGACCAAATCCTGCATCGTGCAGCCGGGCTTGGCCACGTCCGGTGACAGTCCGAACATCTCGAGGTAGCGCCGGTTGCAAACGGTAACCCGCGCCAGCGCGTCGTAAACCACGAGGCCCTGCGGAATATTGTTCACCGCGGTGTCCAGGCGCTGCTTTTCCAATTGATGCTGCTGCGACAGTTTGCGAACGACGAGAAACAGCATGACCGCGATCACAAGCACGGAGAAACCGGCCACGGTGACCAAATATCTGGTTTGCTCGCGCCAATCGGCCAATGCCGCCGCGACAGTCGTGGTTGCTATGATGGAGATTGGAAAATCGGCCAAGGCGCGAACCGAAGCCAGCCGATCCAGACCGTCCAGCGGACTGCTCAACCGCATCGACCCGTGGTCCGACCTGGTTAAAATCTCGCGATGCATCTGACCGGTTGCGAAATTCTTCCCGATCATCGCTTCAATATGGGGATGCCGCGCCAGCAACGTTCCGTCACGATGATACATTGAAATCGCCGCACTCTCTCCAAGCGCCAGCGATGCGAAGAATTGTTCGAAGCTCGCAGGCGTAGTCGCTCTTGTGACCACTCCGAGGAACTCGCCTTTCGGCCCAGTCACCTTGTGAGCGATGACGGTCGCCCAGCCGCTGGTGAAGCGGCTCTGCACCAGTTCGATCAAAACCGGCGTCACCGCAGCTCCTGATTTGAAGGCCTTGAAGTAGGCCCGATCAGCGATTTTGAGGTCCGGAACCGGCCAGGTGTCGGACGAATTGATCAGCACTCCCTCTGAATCAAACAGATTGACGCCGGCGACGTCGGAGTATCCTTCGGCCTTGACCCTCAGCACTTCGTGCCATTCGAGGGTGGCCATTTCTCCCCTGAAAATGTCGGGCGAAGTGATTCCGACCACCTCGATTTGCGCGACGACGAGTTTCTGAATGACCGTGAAATCTTCAAGTTGCTTGTCGAAGTGACGGGCCAGCAACAAAACGGTGTTTTCCAGTTCGCGTTTGCTGCTGTTTAGCGCACGCTCGCGGAAATTGCCGGCCATGATCGTGGTGCCGATCGTGATGGCCGCAATCAGGAATACGCCACCAAGGATAATCCAGTGGATCGGATTGGCGCCGGTGGAATGTCGGACGCGGAACGATGCGGTACTGTCTGCCGTCATGGGTCTAGATCGCTGCCCAGGCTATAACGCCAGAAGCAGCTTTCTTACGCCCCGGCCCAGCACATGAGTACGCTGACGGTATGGAAGTGACGTTAGGAATTTAGGTTAATAAGGTATTGACCGGCCTCCAGCCTCGCACATGCGAGGCGGCCAGCTGTGGGTCAGACTATGTCGCCGCGGTTACTGCAGGCGTCGACAAGATGGCCACCGCGCCAAGAAGCTTGAAGGTCGACATTGCGTCTCTCCGCTTGAGTATGCGCTGAGGGCACTTGGAGTATAACACCGAGGTTGATGCACTCTTCCATTCTCGCCGATCACTCCGGCGTGAAGGCGAATGCGGGACGGTGGTCAGGCGCGATAGTGCCCGGACTTGCCACCCTTTTTCTCGACCAGATGAATGCCTTCGATGCGGACGCCGCGCTCCACCGCCTTGATCATGTCGTAGATTGTGAGGCACGCGACCGACACTGCCGTCAGCGCTTCCATCTCGACGCCGGTCGGGCCGGTCACCTTGACGACGGCGCGGACAATGCAGCCGGGCAGCTTCTTGTCGGGCGTGATGTCCAGCGTGACGTTCGACAGAGCCAGCGGATGACACAGCGGTATCAGATCCGAGGTGCACTTCGCCGCCATGATGCCGGCGACGCGCGCGGTGCCGAGCACGTCGCCCTTCTTGGCATTGCCTGAGACGATCAGCGCAAGCGTCGCCTTGCTCATGATAACGCGGCCTTCCGCAACCGCGGTGCGTTCGGTCGCGGGCTTGGTCGATACGTCGACCATCCGCGCTTCGCCTGTTGCGTCAATGTGGGTGAGGGCGGGACCGTCTTGGGAAGATTTGCGCGCCATGGGCTAGCGCGTTCCTGTTGCGCGGGGCGTGTCACCACGCGCCAGCAGCGCGCGGGTCGCCGCCGCTACATCGGCCTGCCGCATCAGGCTTTCGCCGACCAGGAATGTCGAGATGCCGAGACGCGCCAGACGCGCGAGATCGTCGGGCGCAAAGATGCCGCTTTCGCCGACCATCAGGCGTTCGCTCGGGATCAGCGGCGCCAGCGCTTCGCTGGTCGCAAGCGTGGTCTCAAAAGTCCTTAAGTTGCGGTTGTTGATGCCGATCATCGGCGAGTGAAGTTTCAGCGCCCGATCCAGCTCGCTGCGTTCATGGATTTCGATCAATACATCCATGCCGTGGGCAATCGCTGCATCCTCGATATCGCGCGCCGCGGCATCGTCGAGCGCCGCCATAATGATCAGGATGCAGTCGGCGCCGTGGGCGCGGGCCTCGACCACCTGATAGGTGTCGTACATGAAATCCTTGCGCAGCACCGGCAGAGTGGTCGCGGCGCGCGCCGCCACCATGAAATCGAGGTGGCCCTGAAACGACGGTGTGTCGGTCAGCACCGAAAGACAGGCCGCGCCTCCGGCTTCATAGGCGCGTGCCAAGAGCGGGGGATCGAAGTCGGCGCGAATAAGCCCCCTGGAGGGCGAAGCCTTCTTCACTTCGGCAATCAGCGCGTACTCACCCAGAGCGAGCTTTTTACGGATCGCATCGACAAAACCCCGCGGTGCGGGCGCGGCCTTCGCCAGCGCTTCGACGCTTGAAAGCGGATGCGCGCGCTTGGCGGCGGCGATCTCCTCGCGCTTGTAAGCCTCGATCTTGCTCAGGATATCGGACATCGCGAGGCCTCTCCGGTCAGCCGTTGGAGACCGCGATCAGCTGCTTCAGTCGCGCCGCCGCAGCTCCGCTGTCGAGCGATTTGGTGCCGAGTGCGACGCCTTCCTTCAAATTCTTCGCACGGCCGGCCACGATCAGCGCCGCCGCAGCGTTCAGCAGTGCGACGTCGCGAAAAGGGCTCGGCTTCCCGTCGAGCACGCTTTGCAGCGCGATCGCGTTGGCATCGGCATCGCCACCCCTCAGTGCGGCGCCGCCGACCCGGTTAAGACCGGCTTCCTCCGGCGTCACCTCAAAGGTGCGGATATTGCCGTTCTCGAGGGCCGCGACAAACGAAGGGCCGGTAAGGGTGATTTCATCGAGCCCATCGGAGCCGTGCACCACCCAGGCGGATTCGGCGCCGAGGTTTTTGAGCACCTGCGCCAGCGGCTGCACCCATTGCCGGGAAAACACGCCGACCATTTGCCGCTTCACGCCGGCCGGATTTGACAGCGGCCCGAGCAGATTGAAGATCGTGCGGGTCGCCAGTTCGACGCGGGTCGGGCCGACATTCTTCATCGCCGGGTGATGCGATGGCGCGAACATGAAGCCGATGCCGGCCTCGGCGACGCAACGCCCGACATGGTCCGGCTTGATGTCGATCCTGACCCCGAGCGAGGAAAGCACATCCGCCGCGCCCGAGCGCGACGACAGCGCGCGATTGCCGTGCTTGGCGACGGGGACGCCCGCCCCCGCGACGATAAACGAGGCGCAGGTCGAGACGTTGACCGAGCCGGAGCCATCACCGCCGGTGCCAACGACGTCGACGGCATTACCGGGAGCCTTGACGCGCAGCATCTTCGCGCGCATGGCCGATACCGCGCCGGTGATTTCATCGACGGTTTCGCCGCGCACGCGAAGCGCCATCAATAGTCCGCCCATCTGCGAAGGCGTCGCCTCGCCGGACATCATGCTTTCGAAGGCGGATGCCGCCTCGTCGCGCGACAGCGTCGCGCCGGTGGCGACTTTTCCGATGATAGATTTCAGGTCATCCATCGCGTGCTTTCGGGAATGCTCATCTTTTTTGGAGCATGATTTTTTCGGAAAACCGGTGCCCACTTTTCCGGATCATGCTCAGTTATTCGCGCCCGTCACCTGTGCGAAGGCGGCCTGATTGATGGTCGTGCCGATATCCGTTTCAAGCTTCGCGACGTATTGCGCGATCTGTTCATCGGTCAGGCCGCGCTGAAGGGTCTCTTTCAGTTTCTTCATGTCGTCCGAAGCCAGGTCGACCGGCGGCACGCTGACGTCGGTCACGCGGAACACGATCCATTCGCTTGGGCCGGCGCCAGCAGTTTGTCCGACGCCATCCTTGGCGGTGCGAAACGCCGCGCTGATCGCGCTGGCGGGTACGCCAGGCAGCGAAGCATCGCGCCTGAATCCGCTGGCTGTTTCGACTTTCGATCCCAATGCTGCCGCTTCGTCGGCGAGATTGCCGCCTTGTTCGAGCTTTTGAATGATCTCCGTTGCCTTGGTCCGCAGCCGGCTTGCGATCTGGTCGTCGCGCCATCGCGCCTCGACCTGATCCTTCACCTCATCGAGGTTGCGTTCGCGCGAGGGGGTGATGCCGAGAACGTCGTACCAGACATAGCCGCCGTTGAACGAAATCGGGTCGTTGTCGACACCGACATCGCTGTTGAATGCCTGCGAGACGACTTCGAGACCGCGGGAAATGTTGCCGACCGGCTGGCCGTTGGGTCGGCGGCCGGAGCGATCGACGGCGTCGATGGTCACGGCGGTGAGCCCCAGTTTCTGCGCGGCCTCGATGACGCTGGCGCCGCCGCCGCGCTCGTCTTCCATCTTGTCGCGCAGCTCCGCAACCTTGGTGCGCGCGCGCTCAGTGGCTATTTCCTTCTTCAGGTTGGAGGCGACGCTTTCATATGATGGTTCGACCCCGGGCTCGATCTTGCCGATCTTGACCAGCGCCACGCCGAACCGGCCCTGCACCGGCTGGCTCACCTCTCCGGACGGCAGCGAAAACGCCGCATTGGCGATCGCGGTATCGATAATGGCGGATTTCGTGATCAGCCCGAGCTCGACGTCGGACGGACTGAGCCCACGCTCCTTGGCGAGATCCTCAAATGATAATCCGGACGCAATACGGCTACGCGCCGCCATGGCTTCTTCCGTATTCGGAAACACGATTTGCGAGACCTGGCGCTGTTCTGGCGTTCCAAGCTTGTCGCGGCGCTGCTCGAAGATCTTTTTGGCATCCTCGTCGGAAACTTCCGACCATTTGCCGATATCTTCCGGCGTAATCGCGACAAAGGATATTTTGCGATACTCGGGCGCGCGGAACTGGGTCTTGTGATCGTCGAAATAACTGGCCAGCGTCTCCGGCGAAGCCGGATCGATTGGCCCGGCCTGCGCGGCGTCGAGTTTGACGTAGTCCATCGAACGCTGCTCATTCTGGAAGCGGCTGAGCGCCTCGATCAGCACTTTCGGTGGTTCCAGAGCGGCTGAGATCGTGCCGGCGATTTGACGCCGCAGCGACACCCGCCGCTGGTCGGCGAGATAACGCTGTTCGGTGAAGCCGTATTGCCGGATCGTGGCCTGGAAGCGCCCGGGATCGAATGCGCCGCCAACACCCTTGAAATTGGGATCATTGAGGATCATGCGCATGGTCTCGGCGTCGGACTGTCCGAGCCCCAGCCGCCGCGCTTCCTCGTCAAGGGCGGCTTCCGCAATGGTCTGCTGCAGCAGCTGACGGTCGAGGCCGAAGGCGCGGGCCTGATCCGCCGTCAGCGGGCGGCCGAACTGGCGGCCGATCTGCTGCAGCTTCTCAGTATAGATTTGACGGAATTCATTGATCGAGATCTCGGTGCGGCCGACCGTGGCCAGTGTCGACTGGCCAAAACCCCTGAAGATGTCGTTGATGCCCCAAATTCCGAAACTGATGATCAAGACGCCCATCACCACGGCCATGATGATCTTGCCGAGCCAGTTTGATGAGGCTTTCCGCATTCCTCGAAGCATGGGTCCAACTTTTTGGCAGGAGGGAACCGGCTCGCGCCCAAGCGAATTCGGTATCGAATTCCGCAAAAGGGCATCACCGAGTTGATAAGTATCATAAAGTGGCAGCCGCCTCGTCGCAACCTTAGCGGGGAGGGCCAATTAAACCGGTCAGCGGCTCGCCGATGCCAAGGGCGGTATCTGGAACTGGCCCCTCTGCTCTGCTAGCGCATTCTTGACCTGGATATTCATGAGATCCCCATGACCGACGACATCCGGCCGCTGATTGCCGGCAACTGGAAAATGAACGGCCTGAAGGCCTCCATGGACGAATTCGAGGCCATGCTCGCCGGCGCCTCCGAGGTCGCTGACAAGGCCGATCTGCTGGTTTGCCCGCCGGCGACACTGATTGCGGCCTTCGCGGAAAAAGCCGGCGGCTCAAAAACCGTCGCGGTCGGCGCGCAGGATTGCCACCCCGAGCCGTTCGGCGCCCATACCGGCGACATTTCAGCCGAAATGCTGGCGGATGCCGGGGCGCGCGTCGTCATTGTCGGCCACTCCGAGCGCCGCGCCGACCACGGCGAGACCGACGTGCTGGTTCGGCAGAAGACGGAGGCGGTCTGGCGCGCCGGCCTCACCGCGATCGTCTGCATCGGCGAAACCCAGCGCCAGCGCGATGCCGGTCATACCCTCGACATCTGCCGCGGGCAGCTCAACGTCTCGCTGCCGGACGGCGCGCGGGCCGACAATCTGGTGGTGGCCTATGAGCCGGTTTGGGCGATCGGCACCGGCCTGACCCCGACGGCCGAAGATGTTGAGCAAATTCATCAATTTATCCGGGAACTCCTCACTGCGCGATTTAACCGCGAGGGGGCCAGGGTCCGTATTCTCTATGGCGGCTCGGTAAAACCCTCGAACGCGAGGGAATTGATGGCGGTCGCCAACGTCAACGGCGCGCTGGTCGGCGGCGCCAGCCTGAAAGCGGCCGATTTCCTTGCGATCGCGCATAGTTGTCCCTAGCTAACGGCAAGGCGGTGCCGGGGGTGACAATGCCCCGTCCAATCGTGTAACACCGCGCAACTTCAAACCCCGCAAGCCCCCGTTCAGCCGGACACCGGCGTCTCTCGGCCTGCGACGGAAGGTAGAGATGCAGACTGTCGTTATCGTAGTCCACCTGATGATCGTTGCGACCATGATCGCGACCGTGCTGCTGCAGAAATCCGAAGGCGGCGGCCTTGGCGTCGGCGGGGGTGCCGGCTTCATGTCGAGCCGCGGCACCGCCAATTTGCTGACGCGCACGACTGCGGTGCTTGCGGTGGGCTTCTTCCTGACCAGCCTGTTCTTGTCCTGGTACGCAAGCTATGACCGCAAGCCGAGCTCGATCATCAATCCAGCCTCGCAGTCACAGCCGGCAGGACCGGCAACGCCGGTTTCCCCGCCGACCGGCGGGGGCATCTTGGATTCGCTGAAGAAATCCGACGAGCGGCAGCAGAGCCAGCCGGCACCATCGGGTCCGCAGGCGCCGCAATCGCAATAAAGCGGGGTGGCCATGCAGGAAGGCGGTCTGGCATTCTGCATCAATAATCCCCATCAATACGCTGATAACACTTCAATTTTCACGTCACCCACAGCCCCGCAAAAGCTTTGCGGCGGCTCACGATTCGCTTTGGCGAATCGCGCCGGTGGCCTTAAAGGTTAAGTCCCATGGCGCGGTATATCTTCATCACCGGCGGCGTGGTTTCCTCGCTCGGAAAAGGTCTGGCTTCAGCGGCGCTCGGCGCCCTGTTGCAGGCGCGCGGCTACAAGGTTCGGCTGCGCAAGCTCGATCCCTATCTCAATCTCGACCCCGGAACGATGTCGCCGTACCAGCACGGCGAAGTTTTCGTGACCGATGACGGCGCTGAGACCGATCTCGATCTCGGCCACTATGAGCGCTTCACCGGACGTCCGGCCAGCAAGGCCGACAACATCACCAAGGAGCGGCGCGGCGATTATCTCGGCGCCACGATCCAGGTGATCCCGCATGTCACCAACGCCATCAAGGATTTCATCCTGGACAGCAATGACGAGTTCGATTTCGTGCTGTGCGAGATCGGCGGCACCGTCGGCGACATCGAGGGGCTGCCGTTCTTCGAAGCGATCCGCCAGCTCAAGAACGATCTGCCGCGCGATCACGCCATCTACATTCATCTGACGCTGTTGCCGTTCATCCCGAGCGCGGGCGAACTAAAGACAAAACCGACGCAGCATTCGGTCAAGGAGCTGCGCTCGATCGGCATCCAGCCGGATATCTTGTTATGCCGCACCGACCGGCCGATCCCCAAGGAAGAACGGCGCAAGCTCGGCCTGTTCTGCAATGTGCGCGAAAGCGCCGTGATCGAGGCGCGCGACGTCGATAACATCTACGCCGTGCCCGAGGCCTATCATGCCGCCGGCCTTGACGACGAGGTGCTGGCGGCGTTCGGCATCGTGCCCAAAATTCCGCCGGCGCTGCAAAGCTGGAACCTGATCAATGAGCGGGTGCGTAATCCCGAAGGCGCGGTGACCATTGCCATCGTCGGCAAGTACACCGGCATGAAGGACGCCTATAAATCGCTGATCGAAGCCCTGTCGCACGGCGGCATCGCCAACAAGGTCAAGGTCAATCTTGACTGGATCGAGAGCGAGGTGTTCGAGAACGAGGACCCCGCGCCGTTTCTCGAACATGTCAACGGCATTCTGGTGCCCGGCGGCTTCGGCCAGCGCGGCGCGGAGGGCAAAATCCGCGCAGCGCAGTTCGCGCGAGAGCGCGACGTGCCCTATTTCGGCATTTGCTTCGGAATGCAGATGGCGGTGATCGAGGCCGCGCGTAATCTCGTCGGCATTGAGGAGGCGAATTCGACCGAGTTCGGTCCCACGCCCGAACCACTGGTCGGCCTGATGACGGAATGGCTGCGCGGCAACGAGCTGGAGAAGCGATCGAAGTCCGGCGATCTCGGCGGCACCATGCGCCTTGGCGCCTATCCCGCGGTGCTCAAGCGCGGCAGCCGGGTGTCGGAGGTCTATGGCGGCGCCACCGAGATTTCGGAGCGCCACCGCCACCGCTACGAGGTCAACACCACCTATAAGGACCGGCTCGAGCAGCACGGTTTAAGATTTTCGGGCCTCTCACCCGACGGCGTGCTGCCGGAGATCGTCGAATATGAGGACCACCCGTGGTTCATCGGAGTGCAATTCCATCCCGAACTGAAATCGCGCCCGTTCAGGCCGCATCCGCTGTTCGCGTCGTTCATTGAGGCGGCGGTGGTGCAGAGCCGGTTGGTGTAGACGGACTTCGATCAGCCTGCCTTCTTGACGATCTTGCGCAAGGCATTGTCGATCCGCGATTGCCAGCCGGGTCCCTTGGCCTTGAAATGCTGCACGACCTCCGGGCTGAGGCGGATCGATACCGGAATTTTAGTCGGCGCCTTCTGAGGTCCGCGTTTTCCCAAAATCCGAGCGAGTTCGGCTGGGTTCAAATCCTTCAATCGCGCGCCGGCGGGGAATTTTGTGGCCGCGGCAAAATCTGCTTTAGTCCACTCCGGATTATCGTCGTCGAATACCGGCTCTTTCAACTTACGTGACATAGCGTCTCATTTCCTTTGCATGTGCGCGTCGAAGGCTGATCGGTCGATATCGTTCGTTGCGAACGGTGAAGACGAGACAATGCGAAATACCATCGATGACTCCGTAGGCGAATATCGGGGTTCGCCGTAGTCCAAACGATCGTCCCTGACGATGGCGAAAACTTCGAGGTCGATCCAGCGCGCGAGCGAAATGCCGTGCTTCGACAGGTTGACCGCTTCCTTGGCGGGGTCGAAGTCGGCCATAATTGTATATACAATTTGTTCGCGGATAGGTCAAGCAGGGACAAGGGGTGCCATGTGTCATCGCCTCAAGACAGTTTTCCGTCCAGCCGCTATAAGCGGCGGCGAACAATTGGGGAGGAATTCAAAATGATCTACGAAATGCGCGTCTATCGCTGTGTTCCGGGCCGGCTGCCGGCGCTCTTGAAGCGCTTCGAGACCATCACGTTGAAGATTTGGGAGAAGCACGGCATCCGG
>VAZH01000088.1 GCA_005884465.1 Alphaproteobacteria bacterium
TATTCCTCATCTTGTGTCTTGTGAGGCATGCAACGGCGTCCCGGAAACGTCATCGCGATGGCTTTGATCGAGGTGTTTTGCGGTATTAAACATCGGCAGCAGCACGCGGAAGATGGTTTTCCGTGGCTGGGATTCGCATTCGACGATGCCGCCGTGATCGCCGACGATCTTGGCCACCAGCGCCAGACCCAGTCCGCTGCCGGTCTGTTTCGTCGTGACGAATGGATCGAACAGGTTCGGAAGCAGATCTTCCGGCACTCCGGAGCCGTTATCCTTGACGCAGAACTCCAGCGGCAATGACACCCGCGATTTCTTCCCCGGCACCGATAGGCGAACGCCCGGACGGAATGCGGTGGTAAGTTGAATTTCGGCGTCGCTGCCGAGATCGACCACGGCCTCGGCGGCGTTCTTCACCAGATTGAGAAACACCTGGATCAACTGATCCTGATTGGCCAGTACCGGCGGCAGCGACGGATCGTAGTCTTCGACGAACCTGATGTTGCGGGCAAAGCCCGATTGCGCGAGCCGCTTGACATGATCGAGCACCGAATGAATGTTGACCGGACCCCGTGCCACCGGCCGGTCGTCGCCGAACACTTCCATGCGATCGACCAGCGTGACGATGCGGTCCGCCTCATCGCAGATCAGCCGCGTCAGCATGCGGTCTTCCGACGAAGCTGCCTGTTCGAGCAGCTGCGCCGCACCGCGGATGCCGGACAGCGGATTCTTGATCTCATGCGCCAGCATCGCGGCCAGCGCTATCACCGAACGCGCAGCGCTTCGATGCGTCAATTGCCGGTCCATCTTGTCGGCGATGGTGCGCTCCTGCAGCATCACGACGATATGGCCGGGCTGCTCGGTGAGCGGGGCGACGTGAAGATCCACCTGGCGATCGCCGCCCATCCGCGGCGTGCCCAAATCGACTTTGTACTCATTGACCGGCGAGCCGCTCGAGCGCACCTGATCGATCAGCGCCAGCAAAGGACTGCCGAACGGCACAAGCTCCTTCAGCGACTGACGTTGCAGAAATTGCGTGGAAATCTCGAAAAACGATTCGGCGGCCATGTTCGCGTCGACAATCTTGCCGTCGGGTGCAACCAGCAGCACCGGATTGGGCAACGCATTGAGGATGGCCTCGCCGTCGGACGGCACCGGTCGGCGATGTTCTGCGGCTGAAGTCATGCAGCGGCACTCCATGCAAAGTCGTCGAATGCATCTTCAAGCGATCGATGCACGCGGTGCGGATCGTCGGATGTCAAAATCCTCTCGCGCCAGGTCTTGAGCGTCAGCGCCGGAGCGCGGCTGCAGCGGGCGGCGATTTCAAGTGCCCAGCCGAGATGTTTGCGCGCATGGCGAAGGCCGATGCGCAGCCCATAGTGACTGCAAACCTCATCATAGAGCGCACGGATATATTTGAGCTGCTCGGTGAGCGACGGCGCGGATTCGTCGATGCCGGATTCGAGGCGGCGCCCGATCTGGCCGGGCAACCACGGCTGGCCCAGCGCGCCGCGGCCGACCATGACCGCATCGGCGCCCGACATTTCAAGCGCGGATACCGCCTTCTCGAACGTGGTGATGTCGCCGTTGACGACGAGCGGAATGCGGATCGCATCCTTGACGGCGCGCACCGCGGCCCAATCGGCATCCCCCTTGTAGAACTGGCAGCGCGTGCGGCCGTGCACCGTAATCAACTGCACGCCCGCGGCCTCGGCGCGGCTCGCCAATTCCGGTGCGTTAAGCGAGCGATCGTCCCAACCGAGCCGCATCTTCAAAGTTACCGGCACTTTCACAGCCGATATCGTCGCCTCGATCAGTTTCAGCGCGTGGTCAAGATCGCGCATCAACGCCGAGCCGGACTGGCCGCCAGTCACATGGCGCGCAGGGCAGCCCATGTTGATATCGATAATTTCCGCGCCTGCGGCTTCGGCGATCCGCGCGCCCTCTGCCATCCATTTGGTCTCACAGCCCGCGAGCTGAACGACATGCGGACCTATTCCGGTCGCCTCGCATCGCAGCCGCGACATCGGGCGACCATTGACGAGGTCATCGCTGGCAGTCATCTCGGAAACGACGAGTCCGGCGCCCAGCACCGCAGTCAAACGACGAAAAGGTGCATCAGTGACGCCGGACATCGGCGCGAGAAGGACCCGGTTGGCGACCTCAATATCGCCTATTTTCAACGGCTTAGCGCGTAGACTTTCCGGGCCGGTCACGGACTTCTCGTTTTTCTGACAGAGGCCTCATCGCGCCTGTCGGGGGCCATTTTGAGCACAAATCTTGTGCAGTCAAGTTTCATGCCTACACTTTAGACAGTTCTGTCAATCTTGCAAGTGCACTGCAGCAAAATATGCTTTTCCCGCAGCTATTGGGATTCATTCTGTTTTCGCAGCCTCAGCATGATAAGGGCTGTGCGCCAGCGAACCAACGTCCCCCTCATCAACTCCAATTCGCCCGCAATTGAAACCAATGCCGAAATTTGAGCGGACTGCAGCCATCCTTGTCGCAGCCGGACGCGGGCTTCGTGCCGGCTCGGGAGGACCGAAGCAGTATCGTTCGATCGGCGGTCAGACCGTGATCTTCCGCGCGATGGAGCCGTTTTGCCGTCATCCGCAAATCTTTGCCGTGCAGCCGGTTTTGAATCCCGACGACACGGCTATCTTCAGTGATGCCGTCAGCGAGTTACGCCACGAGCCGCCGGCAACTGGCGGCACAACGCGCCAGGCCTCGGTGCATGCCGGACTTGAAGCGCTCGCCAGCCACAAGCCTGATATCGTTCTGATCCACGACGCCGCCCGGCCATTCGTCTCGGCGGCGTTGATTTCGCGCGCGATCGAGGCCGCAAGCCGTACCGGCGCGGCCATTCCCGCGATACCGGTCACCGATACCATCAAGCTGATTGACAGCAACGGAAACGTCGAAGCGACGCCGGAACGCGCGCGGCTGCGGGTCGCGCAAACACCGCAGGCGTTCCGGTTCGAAGTGATTCTCGACGCCCATCGCCGCGCGGCGCGCGATAGGCGCAGCGATTTCACCGACGACGCGGCGCTTGCGGAATGGGCGGGATTGACGGTGGCGACATTTGAAGGCGATCCTGCGAACATGAAACTGACGACACCGGAAGATTTTCTCCGCGAGGAAGCCCGCCTCGGCGCCATGCTCGGCGATGTCAGAACCGGAAGTGGCTACGACGTTCACGCCTTTGGTGATGGCGATCACGTGATGATCTGCGGCGTCCGCGTGCCGCACACCAAAGGCTTTCTCGCGCATTCCGACGGTGACGTCGGCCTCCACGCTCTGGTCGACGCCATCCTCGGCGCGCTCGCGGACGGCGATATCGGTTCGCATTTTCCGCCGACCGATCCCAAGTGGAAGGGCGCGGCATCGGACCAATTCCTGAAATACACAGTCGATCGCGTCACCGCGCGCGGTGGCCGCATCGCTCACCTCGATGTGACGCTGATCTGCGAGCGCCCGAAAATCGGCCCGCTGCGCGATACCATGCGCGCGCGTATCGCCGAGATCACGGGGCTGGCGCTGTCGCGGGTCGCGGTGAAGGCGACCACCAGCGAACGACTTGGATTTACCGGCCGCGAGGAAGGCATCGCCGCTGTCGCGAGTGCCACCATCCGCCTCCCCTGGAGCGACTGAAATGAGCGGCAGCGACGCTCGCGCCCTCTCCCGCTCGCTGCTCGATCTTTGCCGGATGCGCAAGCTGACCGTCGCGACCGCGGAATCCTGCACTGGCGGTCTGGTCGCCGGCGCGCTCACCGATATTCCCGGCTCATCCGACGTGATCGACCGCGGCTTTGTCACTTATTCCAACGAGGCCAAGCGCGCGATGCTCGGTGTCAGGGCAACGACGCTTGCGACATTTGGCGCGGTCAGCAAGGAGACCGCGACCGCGATGGCGATCGGCGCGCTGGAGAAAGCCGGCGTCGATCTCGCCGTCGCCATTACCGGCATAGCGGGTCCGGGTGGCGCGACGCCGGGCAAGCCGGTGGGTCTCGTGCATTTCGCTGTCGCCGCCCGGGACGGCAGAATTCTGCACCGCGAATGCCGCTTCGGCGCGGTCGGCCGCAGCGCGGTGCGCCAGCGCTCCGTCGTCGAGGCGTTGAGAATGCTGATGGAGCTGGCGCGCGGCCCGCAGGCGCTGGCAAAACCGCGCCGCGAAGCCGCCAGCCGGTTATACCCGCGCGTGGCCCGCTCGCCGCGGCGCAGCGCCGTCAAGCGCCGGCGACCGCCGCGGGCGTGATCCACCGTCATTGCCGATCACGAGACGATCCTTTCCACGTCATAGCGAGCCAACGGGTCGCGCGAACGCGCGCCCGATGACAGGCTCCGCGAAGCAATCCATGGCCGCAAAGACAAGGTGGATTGCTTCGTCGCGGAGTTTATCATCGGGCCCGCCAAAGGCGGGACCCGTTGGCTCCTCGCAAAGACGTGGATAGGCGCTTAGGACGGCGTCCTGCTTGCCACCCGCGGCTTTCCATAAATCGCATCCGCGCGCTTTTCGAATGCCGCCGCAAACCGCTGGAATGCGGTGTCGAACATCGTTCCCATCAGCATTGCCAGCATGCGACTTTTGAATTCGTAAGCCAGGAAAAACCCGACATCGCAGGCGGTGTCCGACTTCGGGTCGAAGATCCAACGGTTTTCGAGATTGCTGAACGGCCCCTGCAGGTATTCGACGAAAATTTTCAGATTGGGACGGTCCAGCGTCACCCGGCTGGTGAAGCCTTCGCGCACCAGCTTGAACGAAACCGTCATGTCGGCGACCACGATCTCGGTGCCGTCAGGTTTTGGCGTGCGCTGGCGTATTTTCAGCGAGCGGCACAGCGGCACGAATTCAGGGTAACGCTCGACGTCGGCAACAAGGTCGAACATCCGCGGCGCGCTGTGGTGAACCCGTCGCTTGCTGGAGAATTGCGGCATGGTCTTGACACTTAGCCGGATATTGCAGCGCGCGCCGCCTTGAGCCTGGCGAAATCATCACCGGCGTGATGCGACGAGCGGGTCAGCGGGCTCGCCGATACCATCAGGAAGCCCTTGGTGTAGGCAACCTTCTCGTAGCCCAAAAATTCATCGGGCGGCACGTAGCGCATCACCGCGTGGTGCTTGCGGGTCGGCTGCAGGTATTGTCCGATGGTCAGAAAATCCACATCCGCCGAGCGCAGGTCGTCCATCACCTGCAGCACCTCGTGACGCTCCTCGCCAAGTCCGACCATGATGCCGGACTTGGTGAAGATGGTGGGATCGATTTCCTTCACCCGCTGCAACAGCCGCACTGAATGGAAGTAACGCGCGCCCGGGCGGACGTTAAGATAACGCGACGGCACCGTTTCCAGATTGTGGTTGAACACATCAGGCTTCGCCGTCACCACGACTTCAAGCGCGCCGGCCTTGCGCAGGAAATCCGGCGTCAGGATCTCGATGGTCGTGGTCGGGCAGCGCGCGCGGATGGCGCGGATGGTTTGGGCAAAATGCTCGGCGCCGCCATCGGCGAGATCGTCGCGATCCACCGAGGTGATGACGATATGGGCGAGCCCGAGCTTGAGGGTGGCTTCCGCGACATGTTCCGGTTCGAGGCCATCGAGCGCACCGGGCATGCCGGTCTTGACGTTGCAGAAGGCGCAGGCGCGGGTGCAGGTGTCGCCCATGATCATGAAGGTGGCGTGCTTCTTGTCCCAGCACTCGCCGATGTTCGGGCAGCCCGCCTCCTCGCACACCGTGACGAGGTCGGCATAGCCGCGCGTGTTCGGCGCGCGCACGCGAATCCAGTCCGGCTTCGGCGGCGAAAACGCGTCCGGCCGGTTCACTTTTTCCGGGTGACGCGGGCGCAGCGGCGTGGCTGAAACGGTATCGACGACGACGACCATATGATGTCCGCTCTCAAGAATACCTTAGCTAATCCGCTTGACCGGGAATCGCAACCGGTCGCCTTGTTACGGCTATCGCTTTAGCATATTGGCATTTGCGACGCATTATCCGTCCTTTCCCGCACCCTCTGACCCGCTGAATGGATCAAAGCCGCATCCCATCCAATCGGAATGTGCCGGGTCCGGTCAGCCAAAACCTTGGCCGGCCGCTCAAGCGCGCGTTCTTTGCCCGCAGCGTGCACGAGGTCGCCCCCGATCTGATCGGCGCGACGCTGCTGGTAAACGGTGTCGGCGGCGTCATCGTCGAGGTCGAGGCCTATCATCACACCGATCCGGCCGCGCATTCGTTCCGTGGGCCGACGCCGCGCAACAAAGTGATGTTCGGCCCGCCCGGCTTTAGCTACGTCTATCGCTCCTACGGCATCCACTGGTGCGTCAATTTCGTCTGCGAGGAGGAAGGCTCCGCGAGCGCGGTGCTGATCCGGGCGTTGCAGCCGACCCACGGCATTCCGGCGATGCGGCGCCGGCGCCGATTGCATGACGTGCGATCGCTGTGCTCGGGTCCGGGCAAGCTGACGGAAGCGCTTCGGATTAGCGATGAGCATAACGGCCTGCCGCTCGATGCTTCCCCGCTCGCGCTGCATGCCCGCACGGGCAAACCGGATGTCGTCGCCGGGTTGCGGATCGGCATCACCAGGGCAATCGAGCTGCCCTGGCGATACGGGCTGAAGGGCTCGAAATTTCTCAGTAAGCGGTTTTGATGATCGGAGCATGAGACCGTCATTGCGAGCCATTCGTCAGCTCACGGGCCTTGATCGTGCGCCGATCACTTCCTCCCCTCGTAAAGCGAAGCCGAGGCCTATCGGATGAATCGGATCTATCTTGGCAGCGCCAAAATGGAGGATAACAGACGACGATGGTCACCGGTGTCGGAGAATCCATGAACAACCAACAGTGCAGTTATGAATTCTGGCTCGGCTCCAAGGAGCTAAAATACAGCAGTTCAGGCGTCGAACGCTCCGTCAGGCCGAGTGCCACGATCCGCCGCGCCCGCGCAGTACTTGACACTATCGGCGTTACCAAGGTTGCCGACGTGACCGACCTCGATCGGGTCGGCATTCCGAATTTCATGACCGTGCGACCGCACGATCATGGGCCAGGCATCTCCTATTACAATGGCAAGGGGGCGACGCGCGACCAAGCCCTCGCGGGCGCCTTAATGGAGGCGGTCGAACGACACGCCGGCGAAACCACGACGTCCCACTACAATCTTCGACGCCGGCACGCCTGTGTCGACCCGCTCGAGATTCACGTCCCGATGGTGCGCAACTACAGCGAAGATTTGCTGCTGGAATGGGCCCTGGGGTTCGACCTTATAACGCGGCGACCAACGTATGCGCCGCTAAACTGCGTCATGTCTCCCTACAGCACGTTTTCCGGGACGCCTTTGTTCTATTCGAGTACCAACGGTCTCGCCTCGGGCAATACTCTGGTCGACGCCCTTTGCCACGCGCTGTGCGAGGTGATCGAGCGAGATGCCGCGGCGCTTGTTATGGCAAGGGCAGACGTCAGACCCGCGGTCGCGGCAATCCTGGCAGATATGGGATTCGACGGGAGGCTGTCACCCGGGCGCGAAGACCCGCCGCTGATCTCACTTGGCGGATTGCCCCGTCCTGCAGCGGCGCTGGTCCGGAAGCTGCAGCGGGCCGGGCTCGAAGTGCAACTTCGAAACCTGACCTCGACCACCGGCATCCCCACGATCGATTGCACCATCACCGAACAAGGCATGCAGACCACCATGAATGCGCACGGCGGTTGCGGGACGCATCCGGATGCGCGCATCGCCCTCACACGCGCGTTGACCGAGGCCGCACAAACCCGCCTGGGATTCATACAGGGCGGCAGGGAGGATCTGCCGGACTTCGCTCCGGCCAACGGGACGCCGCCGGCGCCGACATGGAACCGTTGGAGCCATACCATCCGCTTCGACGATATCGCATCTTATGAGCATCCGTCCGTGAACGATGACGTCGAATTCATCATCGAACGGATGCGCCAGTCCGGTTTTGATCAAGTTGTTGTCTTCGACATCACCAGAGCTGAAGTTGGAATCCCCGTCGTGCGCGTCGTGGTGCCGCGAGCGGAGGCCTGGACGTTCTGTTTGATGCATGGCGGCCGGGCCAGTTTGGGACCTCGGGTGTTGCAAGAGATACAAGGTGAACGAAAGTAAGTCCGTTGCAGCAATTCTTCGTCCTAGGGAACTTGGCGGGCCGTTCGAGATGAGCATCAGGTTCGAACATGGCAGAATACGACAAATGATGGTATCGGAGACCTCATCCTCGACTCCCGGAATGCGGGCCTCCGATGAAGACGATTGTATTCTCCGGTCCATCGATTGCTGAAGAAGAGGTACGCAGGCTTGCGGCCGCCACCCATGCTCCTCCGATCAAGCGCGGTGACCTGGCTGTCGTCGACGATTACGAGGTAATTATCATTCTCGACGGCGAATTCGGGCAGAACATGTCCGTGTCGCCCAAGGAAATTCTGGCCGTGCTTGGCCGCGGAAAGACCGTTCGGAACTCGACCGCTCTGGAATGATCGGTGTCGGGTGGGTCTACGATTACTTCCGACGGAGCGCCGTCCGGCGTGACGCGGACGTCGCGCTGGTCTATTCCCCGCTCGACTTCAAGCCGATGACGGTGCCGATGGTCGATCTCGAATATTGGATGGAGCGGACTTCCGCTGCGGGAATGATCGCCGACAAGGAAAGAGCCCTTCTGCTGAAGGCTGCCCGGAATATCTTCTTTGCCGAACGAACCGTAGACAGGTTGATGGGTTCGCTGCGCCATGCCATCGGTAACCAAACGCTCGAACCTCTGCTGGCATTTTCCGGCGGAACAATACCAAGTGTGAAGTCGATCGACGCGGCGGAGGCAGTTCGCCTGGGCGCTTCGCTGGCGGAACATCGCCCGCCACCTCACGCTGAGGCGGGCTAGCCATTGGACTCTGACGCTAAACCCCTGCCGAGCCGGCAGCTGACGGAATTGCTCAGCAGACCGCTGTTGGACGAGGAGGTGTGCGAAAGGCTTTTCAGCCGCGCGCGGAGGCCCAGGCCATTCAGCTAATCGATCGCCGGAAGTTCGAGCAGGCCGTAGCCCAGCTGCGATGGGGCTGAGCACGGTTCCCACGGCGCAGTCATGAAGCGCGCTCTGGCCTGAACGGGCAAATCATCGTAAATTTGAAAAGTGTGGGTGCCTTGTCCTGTCCATTTCCATATTCCCACGCCAGTTGGACTGCGTGCGTATCGCTTTTTGGATCTTCTTGCTTGTGCTCCATAACATCGATTTTTATGCAAATTGGCGGATCCGAATTAAAGCACTTGCGAAGCGAGGCGTCCAACAGACCACACTTTGTCAGGGGGACGACGCCATCCAGCGCCACGTCATTGGGTTGAGCGGACAATTCGACACGGGCGCGACCCATCTCCCTCAGCCAGGCATTGCCTCCTCCGTGCGGCCAACGATCCCGTGGCGCCAATATCGGCTGATACTGACCATATTCCATCGTCTCGATATCGATCTGACCTGACGCTTTAAGTTTTGCCACGCTGCTCTTCATATTCTCCAAAGGATAGTAAAGACCATTCATAAGAGCCTTGAATTCCGGGTTGTTGTAAAATGCTCCACCTAGGATTCTTGCCTGTGACATGACTAAGCTTTCCTCTCAAAAAAACACCGATGGCGAGCCCGATGAGCGACAAATCTACGCCTGGTTGCGTCAATCGCAACATCGCCGCCGCAAACCGGGAGTTCAACTCCGGATAGAAACGAGAACAACCTTCAAGGAAGACGGACACCTTCCGGCGGTGATGAAGTCGGCACGTCGAATTCGACCGGCGAAGCGTAGCACCCTAGGCTGCACTACGTCCAGCGACAACCCACATACGATGGCTTGTCCAGTCGGCCCCGGTGCGTCACAATCGATAAATCCTCTTGCGTCAGCCTGCCGGCGGGGTGTTTCGTTCGACATACTTCAGCCGATGAGAGCACAGTAATGTAATGCATTGTTTCGCGTGCCGATCGCCGATGGACGCGGGCGACCGTTGGTGCGCCAATTGTGGCGCGGCCGCGCAGCAAAGTGCGGATCCCGACAGCGAACGAAAGTTCGTGACGATCCTTCGCGCGGACGTGGTCCACTCGACGGATCTCATTGCCGAGCTTGAACCCGAGGAGGCACTGCAGCGTCTGGAGCCAGCGCTAACGGCGATGCGAGCCGCGGTGCGTCAGTTCGGGGGTATCGTCAGCAAGGAAATGGGTGACGGGCTGGCAGCGGTCTTTGGGGCTCCTGTTGCAGATGACAATCATGCGCCACTCGCCTGTCACGCAGCAATCGAGCTGGTTCGACGTGTAGCCAACCTGGGCGATCCGGGGCTGCAGGTCCGGGTGGGCCTCCACTCGGGATTCGTGGTCACCTATATGGTCGCCAGTGAATTTTCCAAGGTCTACGAGATTGGTGGTGCCGCGCAGCATCTGGCGGCTCGATTGGAGTCGGCGGCGGAGCCGGGTCAGATTTACGCATCCGAGGCCTGCCAAAAACTGTCCGAGGGACACGTTCGATTTGAGTATCTGGGCCGCAAGCCGCTCAAGGGCTTCGCCGACCCCGTGCCGATCTATCGCGTAACTGGCGCGGGCGACGTTTCAAGCTGGCAGGTGCGCAAAGCGCGCAGCGTTTCACGATTCGTCAATCGCTCCCGAGAGACCGCGCTATTGAGACAAGCGGCCGAGGACACCCGCGCCGGCGGCCGAACGGTCTGCCTGACCGGCGATCCCGGCATCGGGAAATCACGGTTGGTACATGAGTTCGTCCAGGAGCTCGAGAGTGAAGGCTGGCGACTGACCGAGGCAGAGTGCAGCCCAAACCTGCAGGGCGCGCCATTCGCCGCGCTCAAGGGTTTGCTGCGCTCAATTTCCGGCACAGCGACGGCGGACGATCGGCCAGGCAATGCGACGGACCCGCGAGAGGGCTTGCCGCAGATCTTGCGGTCAGCCCTCGACGCGGTGCTGGATCTGCCAATATCGGATGACGAATGGGACAAGTTGGAGCCTCAGTCACGCGGCCGCGCTATCAGCGAGGCAAGCTGCGCGGTGGTAGAGAATCTGGCCCACCAGCAACGCACAGTGCTTCTTATTGAGGATCTGCACTGGGTCGACCGCGCAAGCGACGCCGTCATGGCTGCCCTTGCATCGCTGCAAACCCTCAACCTGCTGATACTCATCACCGGCAGGCCAGATGGAACCCCGGATTGGGTCAACCGATGCAACGCCGAAAACATCGCATTGCGGCCTCTCGATGAGAGTTCCGGCCGGGCCATGTTGGATGCTATTTTGGGGCCCTCCTCCACGACGTTCGATTTGAAGACTCGAATCATTCGCCATACGGCCAACGTTCCGCTCTTTGTCGAGGAGGTATGCCGCGGTTTTAAAGAGACTGGCATCCTCCAGGGGCAGTGGGGTGATCTTGCTCTTGCTGAGCCAGTCGATGACTTGGGTATCCCCACCAGTATTCAAGGCGTGATTGCGGCACGACTGGACCGCCTGCCGAAGGCAGAACGCGCCTTGATGCAGATAGCCGCCGCGCTCGGTCCGCGCTCGACGGTGGTCACCCTGCGCCAGGTAGCCGCGTTACCTGAAGCCGTGCTCCAACGCGCCCTGGGAACGCTCGACCGAGCCGAGTTGCTGGTCAGGGCGGACGGCGTTGCCGAGGATTCGTTCGAATTTCCGCATGAAATGGTTCGTCAGGTAACCTATGACTCGATGGTCGCGCGAACACGCGAAAGGGTGCATGCACGCATCCTTTCTGCGTTGGAGAGCGATCAACGCTGGCGTGACGAAGCCGACAAGCTCTGCTACCACGCGACGCGTGCAAAGGACTGGGCGAAAGCGTTTACCTACGGCAGAAGCGTGGCACAAAAAAGCGTCGCGCGGTCGGCGTTTGCCGATGCGACCTCCCACTTCGAGATCGCCATGGATGCGCTCGACCGAACTCCGATCTCTTCCGCGCGCGAGACCGAAGCCATAGACCTGCGGATCGAGGCGCGCATGGCGTTCATGGGATCCGGCAGGGTCGCCGAATGGCTGGACCTCGGAAAGGAAGCTGAACGGCGCGCCAATGCGATTGACGACATCGGGCGCAAAGTCGCCGCCATGACGGTCCGATCGGCGGCGCAGAATTTCTACGACACCCCGACCGAGGCAATTGCCACTGGTGAGCAGGCCGTTGGTCTGGCGGAGCAGTGGGGCAACCCCGGCTGGCTCAACCTTGCCGAATATGGTCTCGGACAGGCGTATTTCATTGCCGGTCGTTATCGCGACGCGGACAAGATGCTTGAACGAGCCTGCGCGCAATTGATGGGACCGGAAGCCGCCGCCCCAATCGGTACAACCGCACAATACCTGTTGCTTATGTGCTGCATGATGAAGAGCCTCACCCATACTACGCTGGGCGAGATCAATGTGGCCGACCACTTTCAGCGGCGAGCCCAGCAGATAGCCGACGAAAGCAACCGGCCATTTGATCGCGTCGCGGCGGCTTATAGCGGCGGCAACTTGATGCTTGCTGGCGGCAATCCGGCCGGGGCAGCCGTCATTCTCGACGAGGCGTTCGCGCTGGCGCAAGAGCATGGGGTACGGCTCTTCGTCCCGCCAGTCGCGTGCCAGCGTGGCATGGCGTACCTGGAGGAAGGGCGCTTCGATGCAGCACGAGAGATCCTTGCCGGGGCCCGGGCGGCGGCCGAATCTATTGGTTATAAATCGATTGAGCTGCGCGCCTCCATCTATCTCGCGCTCGCTCTCAGCCAGGCCGGAGAGGTGCGCGCTGCGCTGAGCATGTTGCGAGACGCGCGAAATACGGCCCGGCAGCAGGGGTTCAGTGGGCTCGAAGCCGAGGCACTCCTGGCTGAGGCCATGGTCACGCCGGCCACAAATGAGGACGACAGGGCTACAATTATTCGTTGTTTGCAGGCCAGTATCGCCATTGCGACTCAGCACGACGCCAAGCCGCTGCTCCTCAAAGCAGAAACGCTTCTAAGCAGAATGCTCGGCAATGGAGAAAATGCCGAATCGTTTTTTCCGGATGGAGTTCGCCGCACCTGAGCGCGCAGTCGACCGGAAAATCCCGGTCGAGTCATGGACTGGTGATGAGGTCCGCCCCGTTGGCGTGTCGATCATCCCTGCGGATCGATCAGCACTCCCGGGTTGAGCATCGCTTGCGGATCGAGTTCGCTTTTTGCCGCCCGCAGCGCGGCCGCGAAAAGCGCCGGGCGCTGACGATCGTACCAGGGCCGATGATCGCGGCCAACCGCGTGATGATGCGTGATCGTGCCACCCGCCTCAATCAGCGCGTCGCTGGCCGCATTCTTGATCGCCTGCCACTGCTGCAGAAGAGCACCGTGGCGGCCGAGCGCGTGGAAGGAAAAATAGGGCGCGGGCCCGTCCGGATAAACATGGGTGAAGCGGCATGTGACCTCGCCTCTCACGCCGGTCGCCTCGAGGATCGCACGCTCCGTCGCCGCTTTCACCTCGTCGTGGAAACCTTCGAACCGATCCCAGGTGATAGCGGTCTCAAAGGTGTCGTTGATGAGACCGGCCGGCGTCAGAAACTCGCGCGCATAGGGCATGCGAATAAATGCGTTGCGCCAGATTCCTGCCGCGCCCTCGAGATGTGCGTCGTCGGCCTTTGCGGCCTCCGGCGCCCCGCCATGGTCGGCGCAGCATTCGAGCGCGCGTGCCATCCACGCATCCGGCGGATGGTCGCCGGATTCAAAGCCCAGCACCATGATCGCGACGCTGCCGTCGGCCGCGCCGGTGTTGAATGCCTCCTGCGCGTCAAGGATGCGGCAGTTCGATGGATAGAGGCCGGCCTGCGCGATGACGCGCAGCGCGCGCGCCGCACCGAACAACGAATCGAAACGAACCGATGCGCCGGCACGGAATTTCGGGCGCGGCTGCAACCGCATCCAGGCACGCGAAATCACGCCGAGCGTTCCTTCCGAGCCGATGAACATGCGGTCGGGGCTCGGCCCGGCACCCGATCCCGGCAATCGACGTGTTTCCAGTATGCCGCGCGGCGTCACCACGCGCAGGCTTTCGACGAAATCGTCTATGTGCGTGTAGAGACTGGCGAAGTGACCGCCCGATCGCGTCGCGATCCAGCCGCCAAGGGTTGAATATTCGAAACTCTGCGGAAAATGCCGCAAGGTGACACCATGCGGCTTGAGCTGGTTCTCCAGCGATGGGCCGTAGACACCACCTTCGATCAGGGCGGCGCGCGATATCTGATCCACCTCGACAACCTTGCCAAGGTTGCGCAGGTCAAGCGTGACGGCCGCCTTATAGCGAAGCCCATCGACGCGCGGCTCGACACCGCCACAGACGCTCGACCCGCCCCCGAACGGCGTCAGCGAGGCGCCGACACCGCCGGCCCAGTCCATGACAGCGGAAATCTCCGCTTCGTTGCGTGGATAGGCGACCACGTCGGGCGCGCTATCATAGTCGCCGAGCATGGCGCGCACATAGTCCGGATAGGATTTACCGTAGGCGTGCGCGGCGCGGTCGTAGCGTTCGCTCGTGCAGAAAGCGGCAAGCGAGGCCGGCGGCGCCACGCGCGGGGCGCGCAGCGTGAGATCCTCCAGGCGCGGCACCGATATGGCTTCGAACCCGTCACGCGAGAATTTCGCGCGGTAACGGCTGAGCACAAAAGCCTGCTCCGCAGCAGTCATGCCCTCGCCTTCGCGGCCCCAGCCGTAATGTTTTAGCCTTGCACCGCTCATGGCTTCCTCCTGCTCTTTTCTGTCTGTGATTTACGAGATACCCGCCAGATCGATTGCAATCCTCTCTCGATCTGACTCTCGGAGCAAGTCCGCCTACTGGACGATCGACTGACGGCTCAAAACGAACGGAATGCTCGCATCAAGGCGGGGGATTACATAGCAGCGTCGCTTCTCTTAGAAATAGATTCACGGTATCAATACGTGCCGCCTCATGAACTTGCCGTCGGGCAGTTACGGCGTCACGCCCCTTCGCATCACGGCACGGGCACCGCGCGACCTTGTTTCCCCCAACACGTAGCCAGTCATGTCCCGCTCGTGCGCAGCGATGACCGAGAAATGATCTTCACCACCTGTGGGGCTGAAACTCACCGAACGGCGGACGTTGGAGGGGACTTGCGACCCGCCTACCGGATCGAGCGTCACCACCAGTTGGACCGGAACACCCGCCCGGCCGAGTTCCGCCGCCATGTCAAAAGCGGCGCTGCCGCCCAGCGAGTGACCGACGATCATGATCGAGCGGAGCCGGCCGCTCTGGTATTGCTGGATCGCCTCCTGCGCGAGCGCCGGCCAGTCGCCATAATTTCGGATCGTCGTCGGAATGCCGCGCTGGGCGATCCTGCTGCCGAATTCGCTGAGCCCCGGCGAATTATTGCCCAAGCCGAGCAACACATAGAGGTGCGAGCCTCCCTGAAATTGTGAACCGGTGTGAACTCGGGATCGGCCGTAACCATGATCGGGCGAGGCCAGAAATCCACACACGACCAGCGCCAAGCCCGTCGTCACGATACGCCACGATGACATGTGAACCGATCCTTCGCCATGAATTCCGAAGCGGCACAGACGATAGCAGGCCGCGGAGTTCCTCGGAAGCTAGGGATGGGCTCTACGGCGTGCCGCCGCATTCGCCGACACAGCCGCCGGCTATCAGTGCGCGATGGCAGACGTTTTGGTTGGGCCGTCTTCGGCCAGGCATCGCGTGATATGGGCAGTCCGATCTCTGGGCAGCACCTTGGCTTCGTCCGCCTTGTGCGCGCATTCGCGTTGCCTGATTTGCTCGGCACGGCGTTTTTCCGCAGCTTCGCGATACTCGGGAGCGACAGCGTTCGGGTCGACCAGCTTTTGAGCAAGGGCCGGTTCACAAAAAACCAATGCCCCAACAAGACCCAGGTACCAAAATGATTTCAAGGCAGATCTCCCTGGCTTGCGGTTAGAAAAATCCGGCACTCGAATCCAAGCCACTCAATAACAAGAGCAGAGAGGCGAGCAGCCCGACGCCGCAGAATATGGCGACGGTTTGGAGGGTTTCGCCCTGAGTTCCGGGAGCGCGGGAAAGAACTTTTGCGATAGCCGTCATTTGCCACCTCCAAAGCTCGGCCTCGGAATGGAGGTCGGTTTGGCAGGTGTAGCTCAGCCTGCCTGTGGTGCTTGTGAACTAGCTCACACCTGCGCCTGCGCGGCTTGGGGCTGTTGGGCGAAATCGGAAAAATGACCCACTAACGAGCCTTTTGTGCCCGCACAATGTGCGCGCCGGGACCGATTACGATGCCTTGTTTCAGGGCGCCGTAAAAGCGCTCGGCGATCCCGGCCATGCCGAGATCCTCGACGATCCCAAAACCCTTGTTGCGCAGCATTTTCGACAGTTCGGCGGGATCGAAGAGACTGAGCCAGGGCTCGCCGCGCGAAGCCGCCCGCGCGGCAATCGTCATCACATCGGCACGGCGATCGTCCGGATAGTTTTCAAACGGCTCGGCGTAATCGAACACGACTCCCGATTCTGGCACGCCAGCGATGAAATCCAGCGTCAGCGAGACCGCCTCGCGGGTCAGATACGGCACCACCCCGAGCCACTGGAAAAACGCGGGGCGATCGGCCTGAAAACCGGCCGCTTGTAGTCCCTCAGCCAGGCTTTGCCGCTCGAAATCGACGGGGGCGAAGGTGAGCGAGGCGGGTACCGCAAGACCGGCCTGCTTCAGACGCTCTCGCTTCCAGGTCTGCGTGGCCGGGTAATCGACCTCGAACACGCGGACACCCTGGCCGGCATGGGGATTGCGCAGCGAAAACGTATCGAGGCCGGCACCGAGCACGACTACCGCCGCACGCCGCGGGCGACGCAGCCCGCCAGCGTATCCTCGGAAAATCGGCTGCGCGCAGCGATGAACAGCCGCCACGGCCGCAGCGACGGGTCGGCGGCTGTTTCGTCAAGCCTGGCGCGGGTTTCGTCGTCGAGAATCCTTGCGGCGAGTGGATCGCTGAAGATAACTCCGCCGTCCAGCGTCTGATGGATCGCACGCGCCGCTCCGCGCGCGGTATGACTGGGCTGTCCGGTCTGCACTTGCTCTCCTCGGACCGATTGGTGGCCGACGGCTTCGATCCGGTTGCCCCATGATGCATCGTAGAAGTGTTCGGCGGCGGCATCCGATATGGAAACATAGCCCAGCGTCGATCATCCCGCTGGTGCCGTGGATTTGAAGTTCGTATCAGCAGCGCGGCGTAATAGAAACATTTTCGGGGCGTTCGGCTGGACGATTTTCAAACGGCTCGGCGTTCGGCGTCATCGAACGCGAACGTCGCTTGACTGCAGCTCGCAACGAAAAGACGACTCACATTGCCCTGATCAAAATTGGCTTCCATAGCGGCCCGGTTTTGCATACGTTTGGAGATTGCAGCCGCACTGCGGCGACTGCCATCAGTCGCAAACGCCCAAAATCCCAACCACAAGGGATGGGTATTACAGGAGGGAATCCCATGAAGCGTAGATCAGTACTCGCCGGGCTCGGCGCAACAGCGGCCGCGGGTGTGCTTGGAATGCCATCGATCCTCAGGGCCCAGGGACCCATCACGCTGAACGGCGCCGTGCAATTCAACGACGATCACGCCTTCACCAAGGCGCTGGTCCGGTTCGAAGAGCTGGTCCAGAAGTATTACGGCAAGCCGGTCAATTTCACGCTGCACAAGAACTCATCGCTCGGTCTCGAGAAGCAGTATTTCGAGTACATGTCGCAGGGCAAGGCCGTCGATTACGGCATCGTCTCGCCGGCCCACATGTCGACATTCGCCAAGGCGGCTCCGTTCATCGATGCGCCGTTTGTGTTCAAGGGCATCGAGCACATGAACAAGGTCGTCGAACAAAACATTCTGTCGCCGATCGCCGACGAAGTCGCAACCAAAGCCGAGGTTGTGCTGATCGGCTATGCCGGCGGCGGCATCCGCAACATATTCGCCAACAGGCCGCTCCGGAACCTGGCCGATATCAAGGGCCTCAAGGTGCGCGTGCAAGGCGCTCCGATCTGGTCGAGGACGTTTGCAGCCGCCGGCATGAGTCCGACCGTCATCGCTTACAACGAGGTCTACAACGCCATCCAGAATGGCGTGATCTCGGCCGGTGAAAACGAGGCTGCCGGGGTCGAGGCAATGAAGTTCTATGAAGTCGCGCCGCACCTCAATTTGACGCAGCATGCGGTGTCAATCCGGCCGCTATGCTTCTCAGTGAAAACACTCAAGACGTTGCCCAAGGAGCTGCAGGATGCGATCTTCAAGGCCGGCAAGGAGGCCGGTGATTTCGGCCGTCAGCTGGAGTCGAGCGAAGAAGTCACCAAGCTCGATGCGCTGGAGAAGGCAGGCAAGCTCAAGCGCGTACCGTTCGAGGAACGCGACGCCATGAAGAAGCTCGTTGATCCCGTGATGGCCTCATACGCCAAGGAAATCGGCGCCGAGGGCATCTTTGAAAAGATCAACGTCGCTTAAAACGACAAGCCCACGAACGAGATTGCGCGGCAAGCTCCGCTGCTTGCCCGGTTGAGGCCTGTTACCCGTGCGGAGCCCCGATGACCGAAATACCGCTGCCATCCAACCCGTCGCCGTGGCGCCGAGTAACGGCCGTCTACGGCAAGTTGCTGGAAATTCTGCTGGCGGCCTGCGTCGGCATTCTGGTTATTCCCGTCACGCTGCAAGTCATCTCGCGCTACACCCCGTTTATCCCGTCCTACATCTGGACCGAGGAGATGGCGCGGTTCCTGTTCGTCTGGACCATCATGATCGGGGCGATGGTGGGCGTCAGGGAGGCACAGCATTTCGAAGTCGATGTGTGGCCAGACCTGTCGCGCCGGGCTGAGGCTGCGGTGCGGATCGTGGCGCGTCTCGGCATACTGACGATGGCGCTGGTGTTTGTGTGGGCCGGTATCGAGTTCACGCGCTTTGCCTGGAACAGAACGTCGGAGCTCGCCGATCTGCCGCTCTGGCTCATTCATGTCGCCTGGCCGGTGGCAGGCTTTACCTGGATCGTCTTCGCGGGTGAACAGATCGTCGATGAGACGCGGGTCTTGTTCGGGGCGAAGCGATGAGCGGAGGGGTGCTTTCCGCGGGACAGGCCGCGCTGGTTTTGTTTGGTGTCTTCATTGCGCTGCTGATCGTGCGCGTGCCGGTCGCTTTCGCGCTCGGGCTCGCATGTCTGCCGATCCTTTTGATCGAGCCTCATCTGTCGATGATGATGCTCGCGCAGGAAACCTTCAACGCCTACAATTCCTTCATCCTGCTGGCGGTGCCGTTCTTCCTCCTGACGGCGAACCTGATGAGCATCGGTGGCATCACCGATCGGCTGGTCGCGCTTTCCCGCTCGATGGTCGGGCATTGGCCGGGGTCGCTGGCACAGATCAATGTCGTGCTTTCGGTGTTCTTCGCCGGCATCTCCGGTTCCTCGACCGCGGATGCGGCGAGCCAATCGAAAATCTTCATCGATGCCCAGACCAAGGAGGGCTATGACCTCTCGTTTTCCATCGCCATTACCGCGGTGTCGGCGGTGCTTGCGGTCATCATCCCGCCCTCGATCCTGATGATCGTGTGGGGCGGGCTGATCTCGACGTCGATCGCCGCGATGTATCTGGCGGGCATCATACCGGGATTGCTGATCGCGGGCGCGCAGATGCTGACCGTGCATGTCTATGCGGTCCGCCGCGGGTATCCGACTTACCCCAAGGACAGCTGGCGGGAGATGTGCTGCGCGATCTGGCGCTCGCTGCCGGCACTGATGACGCCGTTCATCATCGTCGGCGGCATCCTGCTTGGCTGGTTTACGGCGACGGAGTCCGCCTGTGTCGCGGTGTTGTATTCCGTTGCGCTGTCGGCTTTCTTTTACCGTGAAACCGGCCGGAAAGAGCTGTACAGAGCCTTGCTCGACACCGGGCGGTTGGCCGGGGTCGCGCTGTTCTGCGTCGGCACGGCGAGCGCATTCGGCTGGTTGCTGGCCTACTACAAGATTCCGCAGGCTCTCCTGGCCAATGTCTCGACCTGGGGCATGGGGCCGATTGCGGCGGGCTTCTTCATCGCGTTCTGTTTTTTGGTGGTCGGCTGCTTCCTCGACGCCATTCCGGCGATCGTGATTGTCGGCACCGTGCTTGAGCCGCTGGCGAGGTCGGTCGATCTGCACCCGGTGCAATTCGCGATCATCTCGATCGTCTCGCTGGCGTTCGGACTGGTGACGCCTCCGTACGGCCTGTGTCTCATGATCGCGTGCTCGATCGCAGGGGTGCGGCTGCGCTTTGCGCTCAAAGACACGGTCATCATGCTGGTACCGATGCTGGTCGTGCTGGCGGCGCTGATCATCTGGCCGAGCGTATCGCTTTTTCTGCCGCGCCTGATCGTTCCGGAGATGCTGAAATAGCGGCAAGTTTGTCATCAGAAAACGTAGCCCGGATGGAGCCAACGGGTCGCGCGAATGCGCGCCCGATGACAGGCTCCGCGCAATCCGGGGACACCCC
>VAZH01000652.1 GCA_005884465.1 Alphaproteobacteria bacterium
ATCCGGATTAACGATGGCTACCGCCGCAATTTTTCTGCTGCTTGTTGGCGCGCTCGCCGGCGGCTTCGTGACCGGGCTGGCCGGCTTCGGGACCGCGCTGATGGCGCTGGGGATCTGGCTCTACGTGTTGCCGCCTTCGACCGCGGTGCCGCTGGTCCTTATCTGTTCGATTGTCGCACAGACCTCAACGCTGCCGTCGTTCTGGCGGTCCTTCGACTTCAAGCTGGTCTGGCCGTTTCTGATCGGCGGTCTCGCGGGCGTGCCGTTGGGTACCATGCTGGTCGCTCACGCCGACCCTCGTGTATTCAAATTGAGCGTCGGCGTGCTTCTGCTGGTGTTTCCGGCCGCGCTCTATTTCAACCGAAAACCCATCGCGGTGAGCTTCGGCGGCCGGTTGGCAGATGCAGCAATCGGATTTGCCGGCGGGATTCTTGGCGGCCTCGCGCATTCTTGGCGGCCTCGCCGGCCTGTCCGGCCCGCTTCCAACGCTGTGGGCCAGCGTGCGAGGCTGGGGCAAGCATCAGCGGCGCGGAATTTTTCAGACCTTCAATTGGACCGTGCTGACCGCCGCGCTGTGTCTGCAGGCGGCGACCGGATTCATCACCTCCGAAGTGGTCTGGCTCGCCATGTTGGCCTTGCCGGCATCGTTATTCGGCGCCTGGCTCGGCGCGCGGGCCTATCGCGTGCTCAGCGACAGAAATTTCCGCGATGTCGTGCTTGGCCTGTTGTTTCTGTCCGGACTTGGTCTGGTCTGGAGCAATCTCGGCCTGCGGTAGCCCAATAGCGTGCGCGATCGACTCGCTCAGAACTGGAAATACAAGAATTCCAGCCGCTGCCACATGCCGAACAGCGAGATCGCCAGTGCCAGCGCGGTAAGGAGCGCCCACGCCGCATTCGGCCGCCATCGCAGCAAGCCGGCTTTCTCCGGCGCGCGACGGTATTCGCGATAACCGAAGAGTTGCGGGACGTTCGGCAGGCAAAGCGCGATCGCCAGCGCCAGCGCGACCGCGCCGCCGCCAATCAGCAACAGCCGCTGCTCGCCCACGAGAATGGGCAAATCCATCAGCCGCAAGATGCCTGGGGAGGCGTAAGCGGAGCTGCCGGCCTGAAATCCGAACAGGCCGCCCAGCATCTGCCACGCACCTTCAGCCGTTCTGGCGCGGAAGAACACCCAGGCGACCAAGACGGCAAAGAAGGTGATTGCCCAAGACAATCCTTTCGCAGCCAAGCCTTTCTCGACCAAACCGGCCCAGGCGTACTTGTTGTCGGCGCGCCAGGCGCGCCAGAGATGATTGATGCAGAGATAGATGCCGTGCAGGCCGCCCCAGACCAGGAAATTCCAGCCGGCGCCGTGCCAGAGCCCGCCGAGCAGCATCGTCACCAGCAAATTGGTGTAGCGCCGCTGTTCGCCGAGCCGGTTGCCGCCGAGCGGAATGTAGAGGTAATCGCGCAGGAAGCGTGACAGCGTGATGTGCCAGCGCCGCCAGAATTCGATGATCGAAGTGGCCTGATACGGCGAGCGAAAATTCACCGGCAGCCGGATGCCGAACAATAGCGCGAGCCCGATCGCCATGTCGGAATAGCCGGAGAAATCGAAATAGATCTGCAAGCTGTAGGCCAGCGTCGCAAGCCACGCCCAGGGCGTGGTGACACCGCCGCCGGCGTCGAGATGCGCGAACACCGGAGATACGAACTGCGCGAGATTGTCGGCGATGACGACTTTCTTGAACAGGCCGGCGGCGAAGATCGCAAGTCCCCGCGCCGCCAGCAGCGCGGAACGGCCGGTGCGGCCGCGCTTGAACTGCGGAATCATCTCGGCGTGATGCACCAGCGGCCCCGCGATCAGATGCGGGAAGAACGAAACGAATAATGTGTAGCTGACGATGTCGCGCTCGACCCTGGCGCCGCGCATCACGTCGACCAGATAGGCGATCTGCTGGAAGGTGAAGAACGAAATCCCAAGCGGCAGGATGATATTGACGAACGGTAGCGGTACGCCGGTCAGCACGTTCAGGCTGTCAAAGATGAAATTGGTATACTTGAAATAACAGAGCACCACGAGATTGAGCGCCACGCCAAAGCTGCCTGCCGCGCGGCGGCGAAGCGGATCTTGCATCCGCAAGCCGAGCGCAAAATTGATCGCGATCGAGGCAATCAACAGCAACAGATAGACCGGCCGCCAGGCGCCGTAGAAAAACAGCGACGCGCCCGCCAGCACCATGATTCCGGCGC
>VAZH01000657.1 GCA_005884465.1 Alphaproteobacteria bacterium
GGCGCGTTTGATGGATTTGCCGGCGTCGGCGTCAGGCGCCATGCTTGCCTTCCGTCTCCAGCGTGCCGCCGGCGAAATTGCGATAGAGGAAGCGGTCCTGGTGCGCGGCGGCCTCACGCTCGGCCTGCTTGAAAATTTCTTCATGCATCGGCGACAGCGTGCAGGCCGGATCGGTATTGCCGGCATCGCCGGTCAGCGCAAAGGCCTGGCAGCGGCAGCCGCCGAAATCGATCTCGCGGAATTCGCAGCTCTTGCACGGCTCGGGCATCCAGCCGGTGCCGCGATAGCGGTTGAAGGCTTCGGAGTTCTGCCAGATCCAGGCGATCGAATGATTGGAGCGCACGGATTCGAATTCGAGCCCGGTGATGCTTTCCGCCGCGTGGCAGGGCAGGACCTTGCCCGCTGGAGAAATGTTGAAGAACTGCCGGCCCCAGCCGCCCATGCATTTCTTCGGCCGCAGCGCGTAGTAATCCGGCACCACATAGTCGATGGCGAGAATGCCCTTCAGCCGCACGGCGGCTTCCTCGACGATGCGGCTGGTCTCCTCGATCTGCTCGATCGTCGGCATCAAGGCGGCGCGGTTCTTCAAGGCCCAGCCGTAATACTGGACGTTGGCCACTTCCAGCCGGTCGGCGTCGAGATCGACCGCCATCTGAATGATGTCGGAGAGCTGGTGCAGATTCTGGCGGTGCATGACGGCATTGACCGTCAGCGGCAGCTCGAGCTCGCGCGTCCATTTCGCGGCCTCGATCTTCTTTTCGTGCGCGTTTTTCAGCCCGGCGACGCGGTCGGCCACCATGGGCTCGTTGCCCTGGAAACTGATCTGCACGTGGCAGAGGCCGGCATCGGCCAGCGCCGACAGTCTTTCCTTGGTCAGCAGCACCGCCGATGTGATGAGATTGCTGTACAGCCCGACGTCGGTCGCGTGCTGCACCAGCTCCACCAGGTCCTTGCGCGCGGTCGGTTCGCCGCCCGAAAAATGGATCTGCAGCACGCCGATTTCGGCGAGTTCACTTAAGACCTTCTTCCATTCCTCGGTCGTCAGTTCGCTGCCGCCACGGTCGAGTTCGATCGGGTTGGAGCAATAGGGGCATTGCAGCGGGCAGCGGTGTGTCAGCTCGGCGAGCACGGCGAGGGGAATGCCGAACGTTTCCGCGGTCGAACGTTGCGATTCCAGAACCGCGAGCCCGTCACTGGTCGCGGCGCCGGCTGTTTTGCCATCTGCGAGAATATCGCTCATGACGTTTTCTCACGCGCTTCGGTCAGAAAACCCTTGTCGGCGAGGTCCTGCAGCATCCCAACGACGTCTGTGGCAATTGCTTCGCGCGGCGCTGCGTATTTGGCAGCGAGCTGGTCAATCATGTCGGCAACGCTGCGCACGCCGTCGCAAAGCTGCAGCACCTCGACTGCGATTTCGTCCGGCGCCAGCACACGCTCCGGTGCCAGTATCACCCAGACGTGCCGCGTCTCATCGAATTTCAGCCGCGCGTGCCGCGGCAATTTCGGCCGGCTCGCCTCGCTGACACTGATGTTGCGGCTCATAGCCATCAATCGCTAGTCTCCTCTGGGCACGAACGCGCCGGGCGGTATATGACCCTCGACATAGGCATGATACAGCGCATCGAGCTGAACCCATAGCACATTGGTCTTGAAGATCAGCGCATTGCAGACCGCCTCGCGCTCCGCCGGCGTCTTCGCGTTTGCTTTCACGTATTCCAGCGCGAAGCCCGCGTCGCGCGGGGCCTGCGTCAGGCGGCGGCTGAAATAGCTCATGATATCGGGATTGACGAAATCATAGTGCTGCAGCATGCCGGAGATGCGTTCCTCATGCAGGTTCGGCGCGAACAGTTCCGTGAGCGAGGAGGCGATCGCCTCCAGCGGTGTCTTGTCGCGGCAGAAATGCACATAGGCCTCCACCGCAAACCGCGTCGCGGGCAGGATGCCTTCGGTCGATTCCACATAGGCGCTGTCGAGCCCGAGGCCCTCGGTCAGCTTCAGCCAGCGCTCGATACCGCCTTCGCTGCCGATATCGCCGTCATGATCCTCGATCCGGTGCCGCCATTCGATCCGGGTGGCGCGGTCGCGAAACCGCGAGATCACCATCGCGTCCTTCAGCGGAATGGTGCTCTGGTAGAAATAGCGGTTCAGCGCCCAGGCCTGCACCTGTCCCTTGTTGAGCTTGCCGCCATGCAGCAGCCGGTGGAACGGATGCAGATTGTGATAGCGCGTCGCGCCGATGTGGCGGAGCATCGCTTCGAGTTCATCGGCATTGTTGAGCGTGATGCCCTTGCCGATCGATAGCGCGGTCATTTCCGCCCTGGCCATGACATTCACAGCGTGATCTCCGTTCCGTCGGCTGGAATCTGCCAGCCCGCCTGTTCCACTGCCTTTCGCTCGTCTGAGCCGTGCAGCAGAGCAGGGTTCGAGTTGTTGATATGCAGGAACATTTTGCGGCCGATGTCGAGGCCGGCAAGGCTCGCGATCGCTCCCTGATCGCCCGACATTGAAATATGGCCCATCCCTTGTCCCGTCTTGGTGCCGAGTCCCTGGACGATCAATTCGTCGTCGCGCCACACAGTGCCGTCGAAGAACACCAGCGCGGCGCCCGTCAGGCGCGATTTGAGATCGTCGGTCACGTCAGCGCAGGCGGCCAGGAAATAGAAGTACTTGCCG
>VAZH01000008.1 GCA_005884465.1 Alphaproteobacteria bacterium
TCAAAGGGCTTACGTTCGTCCCTTCTATGGCTATGAATCCGAGGTCCTGTTCACGCCTGCATACGTCGATATCCCCTACATCCCGCCTTTGATAGGCACCCCATTGCTCCCGGGATCTTCGACGCTGCCGGGCTATTATGGGTGGCCTTATTCCTACGATTACCAAGGCCCCTACTACGACGGTCCCTATGTCAACTATTGGGACCGCCTGCCCTACGCCTGCGGCGTTTACGGTTATTGCTAGGGATTTTACGGTTTCGCCGTGCGCATCGCCGCCTGGCCTTCGCGCGCGAGCCGGCTGTTGCGCTGAACCACTGAATAGGTCGCGAGCGCAAAGACGATCACCAATAGCTGTACCGACAGCGCTTCCACGCTTGGATTCAATCCGATGGCACGGAGCCATGCTGCGCTTTTAAGTTCGGTGAACGGCAGCATCGACTGCTCCTGGAACTCCTGCACGGCTTCGCCGATAAATTTGATCGCCATCGCAAACAAGAACGCCGATGTGATGATGAACAGCGGCCGCAGCGGAAGCTTTTGCGCGATCAGATTGATGAAATAGAACAGCACCACGAGGCCGGCTGTCGCGGCGGCAAGGCCCGTGAACAAGCCGACGCTCCAGCCGCCCTCGGCTGACGCCAGCGCATTGATGAACAGCACGGTTTCGGCGCCTTCGCGAAATACCGCCAGGAAGGCGAGCGCGGCGACCGCCCAGACGGTGTCCTGCGCCAGTGCGTTGTCGGCCTTGTGCGCGAGGTAATCCTGCCAGCCGCGCGGATCCTGCTTCACCATCAGCCAGCCGCTGACGTAAAGCATCAGGCTGGCGGCAACGAGAATGATGATGCCTTCGAGCACGTCGCTGTGCTGGCCTGAATTCAACACTGCGAACAGCCAGGCGGCGATGATGCTCGCGCCCACGGCGGCCAGCGATCCGCCGTAAAGCGCCCGGACGCGATGACCGGCGCCGGCCTTGGTGAGATAGCCGGCGAGTGCGGCTATCACCAGCATGGCCTCCAGTCCCTCGCGGAGCAGGATGACAGCGGCTTGAATGAATGCAGACGACATGAGCAAAACCCGTTGGTTGGCTCGTTTTATCGTCCAAGCGTCTTATGTAAAGCGGTGCCGCTCCACACAACTTCGTTAGTATGCGCGCGGATGCGCGAACGCCCTGCAAACAGGCCACTTCTGCAAACGCGAAGAAAATTAGAATCGTTCAATTCAGCTGATTTGGCTGACCGGCAGGACCAACTTTTGCTGTTGCCGTTCGGGGTGCCGCGCCGCCAATCGTTCGGCTTGAAAGATCGCAAGCGTCAGAACCGACATCGCGACGGCTTGATGCCCCAATCCGAGCAGGATAGGAACCTGATTGAGCAGCGTGAGAATGCCCAAAGCCGCCTGCAACGTGATCGCCGCCGCCAACCATAATGCACCGTTGACAGCAATTGCCCCGGCCCGCGAACGAACGGCGTCGAGCGCATGCAGAATCGCCAGCGCAAATAATGCATAGGCGACCATGCGATGCTCGAACTGTACAGTCAGCGTATTGTCAAACAGATTGCGCCACCACGGCTCCTCGAAGAACAGTCGCGCCGCGGATGGAATCAACGCACCGTCTATATGAGGCCAGGTATTGTAGACGCGCCCCGCGCGCAGGCCCGCGAGCAGCGCACCCAGATAAAGCTGCACGAACGTCAGCACTAGCAGGGCCACACTACTGATCTTAAGCCGCGAGGATGCAGCTGACGGAGGCCGGTCCGCCAGCCGCCGCAGCGTCCAGACAATGGCAGAGAAAATGAGAAGCGCCAGCATCAGATGGGTGGCGAGCCGATATTGCGAAACTTCGACCCGCTCTGAAAGCCCGGAGGCCACCATCCACCAGCCGACCACGCCCTGCAGCGCCCCGAGACCGAAGATCAGCCACAGCCGTCGCCTCAGCTCCGCGCTCAAAGCGCCGCGCCACAGGAACCAGAGAAACGGCAACAGATAGGCAACCCCGATCACGCGCCCGAGCAGACGGTGGCTCCATTCCCACCAGAAAATGGTCTTGAACTCGGCAAGACTCATGCCGGCGTTGAGCTCGCGATATTGCGGGATGGTCTTGTAGGCTTCGAACGCCTGGGTCCATTGCTCCTGATTGAGCGGCGGCAGCGTGCCGGTGACCGGCTTCCACTCTACAATCGAAAGCCCGGATTCGGTGAGCCGCGTGGCGCCGCCGACCAGCACCATGATCGCGATCAACGCGGCGATCGAGACGAGCCACCAACGGACGGCGCGGTGGTGCGATGTCTGGGGCGCGGAAATATCGGTCATCGAAGCTGCGCTTGAATGAATTTGCGCGCACCTTATAGTCCCACCCTTCCCGCGTGCAAGGCGCGTCACTGAACCGAGCTGCACATTTCCGCCATGACGATACGCACCCGCAAATTCTTTGGAACCATCGCCTTGCTCGTGCTGGTGGTGGTGTGGTCGTTGATGGGAATGACGGTGGCGCAGACGCCGTGGCTTGCGAGTTCCGGGCTGTTGCAGGCAATCTTCTACGTCGTGGCCGGCATTGGATGGGTGCTGCCGGCGATGCCGATCATCAGCTGGATGGCGAGGCCGGATGCGTAAGTGACGCGCCGCGAGTACTCTGCACCGGAGGGAACGTGACGCCCGACAGAATCACGCGCATGGCGCGCAGCGAACGCTGCCGCCCGTCCCAAGCGATACGCGGAAGCACGTGCAGGTTGGTTCGGCCTTCCGCTTCCACGATGCCGGATAGCGCCGACGCCGCACTGACGAAGCCGGCCTCTGCGGTCATCACAACGTGTTGCCGGCGAAAGGCGGCGCGATCGCCGAACGGATAGGCGAAATGCATGACGTCGCGCTGAAACGCGGCCTGCGCGACCGCCCGCCCCATCGTCATCTCGCGCAGCGCAGCCGCGTCGCTCAGGTTCGACAGAACAGGATAGTTCACTGTCGCGCTTCCAATTGTGACAAGCGGATCGGCCGCGAGCGTCGCCAGGTCGTCCCAGTCCATCGATGCCTCGCGCGACAGCGCCGCGAGGTCGACCGCGTATCGCCTGCAGAGATCGTTGATCGCGGACGAAACCTCAGGAGGCGCGAGCGAGCGCATCCAATTCTCGAGAAATTGATAAAGCTGGTATTTTTCGGAGGCGTTCCCAATATTGAAATGCCGCTCGGTGCGATCGATCACGAGGCTCAGGCGATTCTCGCGCGCGATCACCTCTTCAAGTGCGAGCCACCATGCTTCGCCTACGCCATCCGGGAACGCGGTCGGCACATAGACGGTGAAGGGCGCACCATGTCGCGACAACACCGGATAGGCCGCCGTCACCAAATCCTTGTAGCCGCCGTCGAATGTCAGGCACACAAACCGTCGTCGCGAAGCCAACGTAACCGCGCGCCGGCAAGCCTCGTCCATTGAGACGATATCGAATTTCCAGCGCTTCAACGCCCGGATCGTCCGATCGAGAAATTTGGGCGTGATTTCCCGCGATTTGAGCGGCTGAAACCGCGTCGCACGCCGCGGGCGCACACGTTCAAACCGCAAAACTACGCCGGCGCCGCCGGCCCGGCGTCCCCGCAACCACGGCACGCCGCTGAGATAGGCGAGTTCCAGTCTCAGGCTCGCCAAAAAACTGACTTCAGATGGCAACGTCTCGCCCCTGGATGCGGCCGCTCCGCCCCACCGCGGCCGCGTTGGCATTACTGTAGACAGGTTTTGCAAAAAACCGAAGCGAACGCCGGCTTCAGGCCGCCGCCACCCGCGGCCCGGGCTCCAGGGCATTCAAGGGCTGCGACGGTTTGCTCAGCATCGTCACCTCGGTGAAACCCACTGCTTTGAGCTGATCGCACATCAGGGTGCGGGCGTCATCAGCCATCGAGGCGTCCGGCACCACGACGGCGCGCGCTTGCGCCGTCAACAACTCCGCAGACAGATCGGAGGCGGTACCGGCCTCCAGCAACACATGATCATAGACCCGCAGCAATGCATCGATCGCGAGCGTGAGTCGCGGCGATTGCAGCAATGCGCGGTCCGAGCCTGGACGTCCGGCGCTCACGAGGTGAACCCGCGATAGCCGTTCCCTATTGATCGCCTGTGAAAAGGAGGCTTGCCCCAGCATCAAATCCGCCAGCCCCGGCGCGGCCGGATCGACCGATACCGCCGAGATCCTCGGCGACGACGCCGACAGATCGACCACCACGACCTTTGCATGGCGCGCGATCAGGCGCGCGCCGGTTGAATTGCAGGTGGCTGCGCAGGCTTCGACACGGCCCGCTGGACGCGCGCCTTGTCGTCGCCTCTACGCCAGAATGCCAAACGCATCGCACGCTCCCGTAATTACACCCCATTAAGGTTGCCGCTGCGTTAACTCAGCCGATTGCGCGCCTTTGATGTCGCGGGTCCAGGCGTTGCGGTCATGCTTTGTTAACCATGGAAGTCCCTAATCGGAATTGATATTCCTATGGATTGCAGCCCCGACGACACCGCGCTCGTGGGCGAATGTTGGTTCTGATCATGCCCGCGACTACCGATCAGCCGCTTCGTATCCTGCACGCGGTGCGCGCACCGATCGGGGGAATCTTCCGTCACGTGCTGGACCTCGCCAACGGCCAGGCCGATCGCGGCCACCACGTCGGCATCGTCGCCGACAGCCTTACCGGTGGCGAACGCGCCGAGGCGGCGCTTAAGGAAATCGCGCCACGCCTCAAGCTTGGCGTCCATCGTTTCGCCATCCGCCGCGGGCCATCTCCCGCGGACATTCTGGTATGGCTGCGCTTCATGCGCCTGACCCGGCGGCTACAGCCGCACGTCCTGCATGGACACGGCGCCAAGGCCGCCGCCTTCGTTCGCCTGAAGCGACGCTCGAATGGCACGATTCGCGTCTACACGCCGCATGGCGGGTCGCTGCATTATCCGCTGAATACACTGAAGGGCGCGATCCATAGTCGCCTCGAACGCGCGTTGATGAACTCTACTGATTTGTTCCTGTTCGAAAGCGTATTCGCGCGCGATGCCTATCAGCGTACGATCGGCATGCCGAGCGGGCTGGTACGTTGCGTGTTCAATGGCGTAACCGCCGACGAGTTCGATCCCGTGGTCAGGGCGGCTGATGCCACCGATATCGTCTATGTCGGTGAGTTCAAGCATATCAAGGGCGCCGACCTTCTGATCGATGCGGTGGCGCGGCTCCACTCCGACGGCAAACCTTTCACGCTGACGCTCGCCGGTGACGGTGAGGAGCTCGAGGCTCTCAAGGCTCAAGTCCGAAAGCTCGGTCTTGCCGAGGCGGTGCACTTCATTGGCCACGTCAAGGCGCGGTACGGCTTCTCCAAGGGAAAGCTGCTGGTCGTTCCGTCTCGCGGGGATTCGATGCCCTATGTCGTGATCGAGGCGGCCGCGGCGGGAATTCCGATGGTGGCCGCGAATGTCGGCGGCATTCCGGAGATTTTCGCTTCCCATACCGAGGCGCTGTTCGCGCCCAATATCGTGGGCGCGATGGCAGACGCGATCGAGAGCGCACTCGAGGATCCCGCCGCCGCGCAGGCGCGGGCAAAGTCGCTGCGAGAAAGAATCTTTCTGCATTTTTCGCAGAAGGCGATGGTCGAAGAGGTATTGGCGGGTTACCGCGACGCGCTCGCAGACCCTTGTCGTCAGGAGGCGCCTTCCCAGCAAGTCGAATAGACCGCCTCGCGGAAGATCAATTGCTCCTTAAATTTTTAGGTCTTCTCCATGGCGCGCTTGAGCGTGGGTTGTTGCGGAGCCGAATATTCAGGACTTCGCGATTCCATGCTGTATTTTTGGATCTCGGCCGACCACAGAACCATACCGCCGGGTCCCAGTTCCTCCGGGAATTTCGCGAGCAATTCGGCTTCGCAGATACCGAGTGCGCCGGCGGTCGCACTATTCGCCGCGCCCAATGCGATCATCGCCCGCACAAAGCGCTGGTCGGCGTCGCAGAAATTCGAGGCATCGCTACTCAGCAGTGCCGCCAGCGCATTCTTAAGCGCCTCTAGACGCGATGTGATTGCTTTCCGCTTTCGACCCGATCCAGGCCTCGCCCCGCCTCGACCGATTCCTTTAGATTTCACCATTTAAAACCTTCGATCAGGTTAGGCCTAATGGCCGGCACTTATTCATAGTTCGCGGCTAACAGAAGAACGCCACGGTGATCGATCGCAAACACGGGGGTAAGGTCCGGGACGCGAGAGTCTTCGATCAGTTCAGAGCGCTGGCTGTCGAGAATCAGCCAACGGCCGTCGAGGCGCGCGGCGAGTACGGCATGGTCCTGCCGGATGGTGCGGTCGCGACCCATTACCACCCGCAGATCATCGCTCGGAAATCCGGCAGCCCGCAGCGCGACGTATTTGGCAAACGCGTAGTCCTCGCAATCGCCCTTTGCAGTAGCAAAGGTGGCAAGCGGCGCGCTCCAGCGATCGGCCTCGCCGTATTGCGCATAATCAGTAACAAAGCGGATAGAAGCGTTGACGCCGCGGTTGGCTTCCTCGAGCTGAGCGCGGCCGGATTTTGACTTGACTGCGTTGATCAACCGCAGAAATTGGGCGGCATACGAGGGGCAATCGCTAGCGTCGGCCCGGCATCGCTCCAGAACCTTCTGTTCCTTGATGATATCTGATTGTAAGCCGCGCCACTTGCGCGAAAGCAAACCTTCGGGCGCGCGGAACGTGAACAGCCCAAACGGCTCTGTGCCGCGAGCGGAGACCCCGGTCGGGGGTCGTGCATCCATCATGGCGTTCCAGGACTTTAGCGAGGCGAGACGAATTGCACCTTTCCCTCGACCCTCTGCGCGATCCAATTTTGCGAGAACACCATTGATCGTGAAGAACTTTGCAGGAGGCTGTGCCGACGTCCGGATCGGTTGTGAATTCCCAGGCGCTTCGGAAACGGCTTTCGGATCGTCTGCATAGGCAGTAGGAGGTAGCGCCCAGACGCCGATCAAGATCAAGATTGCAAAAACTGCAACGCGCGCAGGCGAGCCAAGCCTCAGCAATTTTTGGCGCAATGTCATGCGCGTTATGTGTAGACAACGAGCCGGCCTGACTATTCAGCTTGATGGCCTAGGATTCCTATCCGGGTGACCTAAGACTCCGACCCCCAGCCGCATTAGGCCGAATGCCTCGCAACCGTTGACCGCGTTGCCATGAGATCGCTTGCGCCGCGCCGAAATCGCCATCCACCGCCACATTTGTGGCGCGCATCCGTTCCGCTATGCGCGGGAGTCGTCAAGGCCGGAGGATAACTGCCACGTCTCAAATGGCGACCAAGTGAGGCCCGTAGCGGCGCTGGCGATGAAGCGCGGCAAGAGCGTCGTCGATTCGGGATCGCAGGCCACGATCCAAGTATGACACTTCTCATAATGAAGCTTGGGCAATTTTGCTCAGCTCGTGAAGGCCGTCGCTAGGTGTAGCTCAGCGGTAAGCTGAAGGCATACAAGATCATAATGGTGATCCTGAACGAGGGATCCTCTTTCTCAAAAAGCGATTCCATTGCCGCTTTCATGCGGTCTCCATCGTCCAAAATCTGAACTCGGCGGCTAACGGGCATGTTTTCCAGAACGGGCATTTACGTGTCCTTCTTCGGGGAACCAAAGGTTCCGCTCAAATTGAGCTACAAATTATTCACAACTTATCCAGGCGAGTGGCCGGCTGTGAAAGCAATGCACGTGACCTAATCCGTCCAGTCTATGCCAGCCGGCTAATGACCAAGGTTATAGGGGGAACCATGTGGGAACAACAACGTTAACTTGCGTTAACCCAAAGTGATCGGGCTATTCCGATCCTGGTGTTTCAAGACCGCGGCAAAGGAATACTGGAGTCTTTCTATGGGACGCTCCGCCAAAACCGCCGTTATCGTGGACGATGACGAGTTCTTCAGAATGGCCCTGCGTACGATTCTCACGAATACGCTGGGATTTTCGGATGTGCTGGAGGCGGAAACTTTCGACCAGGCTAACGCTCTGCTATCCGAGAAACACATCGATCTTGCCGTGTTTGATTCGACCATGCCGGGCATGGCGGGCCTTGGCAGCCTGAAGCAAGTGCGCGACCGCTATCCCCATTTGTGTCTGGTCGTGGCCGCCGTCTCGAAGCGGCGAGAGGATATCCTGTTGGCGCTTCAAGCGGGGGTAAATGGGTATATTCCGAAGAACATCGGGCTAAAGGAATTTTCGTCTGCGCTAACTCAGATCCTCGGAGGTATGGTTTACGTGCCGGCTTCGATTGCGAATCCCAGCATCGCTGGTTCGGCCGACCAAATCCCGATCGCGGAATTGGAGGTGGCCGCGACTCTTACCCCCAGGCAAAAAGACGTTCTCACGCTCGTTGTGAAAGGCAATTCGAACAAGGAAATAGCGAAAGAACTGGGACTCGGCGAGGGAACAGTCAAAGTCCATTTGGCGTCGTTGTTTCGAACGCTTGGCGTCCACACCCGCTCCGCGGCCGCCGCCAAAGGCGCAGTTATTGTCTGGGAGAATGCCCGAAGTTTACATTGAGGCGCCGCACATTTTAGCAGCGCCTGCGCGAAAAGGAATCTGCCAACGTGACATTTTGAATGTGGCGTGAGGCGATCCTGGTATTTGTCACTCTCATTATGCGATTTCGCCCCGACTTTAGTGCGCTTGCCCTGGCAACGCGCCTAACAAAGAATCGCAAGGATCACGTCTCGACCTCGAACGTCAGGCCGGCGTGACCAACAAGCCGCTTGATCAGTTTGTTGCCCATGGCCGCGCCGGGAGTCCAGATGCCGCCCAAAACTTCCGGCGTGTCGCGCAACAGGCAGATCGCGCATTCCGCGATCATCTTCGACGTCGATCCATAACCGGGATCGCGATCGCCGCGCACCGCGATGCGAACCTGACGGCCACCTTCGCCCAAGCCGACGAACAGCAGATCGTAAAGCCCCTTCTCGCGCTCTTCTTTCGGCGGGCCCTCGCCCGGCTTCGGTCCGCCAGGCCCGCCCATTTCCGCATTGGCAGCGACGACGAGCTTGGCGTTGGCTTCGCCCTTCTCTCCCGCGCCGGTCAGCACCATCTCGTCATAGATAAACTCTTTGCCGTAGGGAAAGTCCATCAACAGATTGGAGCGGTGCACGTTGCGGGTATTGATGGTCGCCATCACGAACGGCGCCGTCCACAGGCCCAAGTCTTCGTCGAACAACGGCTTGTTGCCCGGCGGCTGCTTTGGACCTTCGAAGCCCGGCGTCAACACGAACGGATTTTTGAGCAGCGCCACCAGGCTGAGGTCTTTCGCGGCGGCCGCGAATGTCGCCTTGATGCTCGCCGCGGTGCCGCCCGAAAACGTTCCCTTCATGGCGCGGACGCGGCCCTTGATTCGGCTGACCGGCGCGCCGAGATTTTTCTTGGCCGTCTCCTGACAGAAGAACACGCCGAGTTCGAACGGAAGCGAATCGAAACCGCAGGAAAACACGATTCTGGCGCCGCTCGATTGCGCGGCGGCCTGATGGGCATCGATCATCCGGCGCATCCAGACCGGCTCGCCGCAGAGATCGAGATAATCGGTGCCGGAGGCCGCGCAGGCCGCGACCAGTTCGCTGCCATAGAGCTGATAGGGGCCGACGGTGGTCAGCACCGATTTAGTCTGGTCGACCATCGCTTTCAGCGATGCGGGATCGTTGGCATCGGCCTGGATCAAAGCCGTGTCGGCAGGCGCGCCGATCGCATCGCGCACGGATGCGAGCTTGTCCAGGTTGCGCCCGGCCATCGCCCATTTCGGATCGGATTTTCCGGCATAATGCGCCGCAAGATATTCCGCGACGAGTTGGCCGGTGAAGCCGGTAGCGCCATAGACAACGATGTCGAATTTCGACGAAGGCTTCATGTCAAATTCCCTGAGTGAGTTGTTCACTGACCGTTCGGACAGCTCGAGTTCTATTTCTTGGCGTAGGAAACGCTCATGCCGGCGCGCACGTCGCTTTGAATACCATAGGGC